>DASVSE010000068.1:0-1821 GCA_036388235.1 Rubricoccaceae bacterium
ACACCCGTACGTCACCGAGCACCCCGAATGGTTCGGCAGCCTGGAACTGCCCGACGGGTCGCTCAACCTGCGCCGCTGGGACGAGTACCGCCTCACGACGTGGTTCGAGCCGTACCTGCCGACCTTCGATTTCGAAGGCTCGCCCGAGGCCGTCCGGCAGGTCGCGGACGACGCCGTCTGGTGGCTCCGCGAGACGGGCGCCGACGGCTTCCGCCACGACGCCGTTAAGCACGTCCCCAACGCGTTCTGGCGCGCTCTGACGGCTCGGGTCGCCGAGGAGAACGACGACCGGCCGGTCCCGGTCTACCAGATCGGCGAGACGTTCGGCTCGTACGGCCTCGTCTCCAGCTACGTCGTGCCAGGGCAGCTGGACGCGCAGTTCAACTTCCTGCTCTACGATGCTGCCGTCGCCGCCCTCGCGCGCGGCGCCTCGATGCGGCTGCTCGCCGACGAGATGGACCGCTCGCTCGCGGTCTACGGCCCGCTCAACGTCATGGGCAACCTGCTCGACAGCCACGACAAGACGCGCTTCATGGCCTTCGCCGATGGCGACGTGCCCACGGGCGCCAACGAGGCCGAACTGGGCTGGGGGCCAGACGCCCCCCGCGTGGACGACACGGACTCGTACCGCAAGATGGAACTGGCGCTTGCCTACCTCCTGACAACGCCCGGCGTGCCCGTCGTGTACTACGGCGACGAGATCGGGATGACGGGCGCCGCCGACCCCGACAACCGCCGCCCGATGCCGTGGCCGGACCTCGGTGGGACGCTCGAAACCGCTCAGACCACGCTCCGCGACGCGGCCTCGCGCCTCGCCAACCTCCGGCAGAGCCTCCCCGCGCTCCGCCACGGCGCCTTCGAGACGCTCACGGCGACCGAGACGCTCTGGGTCTACCGCCGGACCTCGCCCGACTCGGACGTCGTCGTCGCGCTCAACACGGCCCGCACGCCTGCCGACGTGCGCGTGTCGAGCCTGGGTGCGGACGGCCGTGCGGTCGACGCCCTCGACGCGTCCGCTCCGGTTGCAGACGCCCAGGGCCTCGCCTTCCCGGTCCCCGGCGGCGGCTACCGCGTCGTCACGCTCCGATGATCGTCGCCGAACCGACCAGCCTCTTCCGGCAGACGTTCACGCTCTCGGACACCGAGGGCTCGGGCGAGCCGTTCGGCGAGGTCGCCCTCCGCCTCTTTCGTGGCGGCCGCCTCACGGTCGGGGATGCGGACTACGAGTTTCAGCAGACGGGTCTGCTCCAGCAGGCGCTCACGCTCACGCTCGACGGCGCGCACGTCGCCGCTTCGACCCGCCCGAGCGTCTTCCGCCGCCGGACGGTCGTCACGTTCAGCGCGGACGCGCTCGGGACCGACGCCGACCTCACCCTGGACCTGGAGCCCGAGGGGTGGTTTGGCCGCCGCTGGAACGTCTTCGCCGACGGCCTCGATGTCGGCCGGGCTGACTGGACGGGCCGCATCCGCTCGCGCCTCAACCTCGACGTCTCGGACGCGCTTCCGCTCGTCGTGCGGGCCTTTCTGGTAACGGTCCTCGTCGTTCAGCGGCGGAACGAGCGCAACAACAGCTGAGCCGGCGTGGCGTCAGTCGAGGTCGACCAGCGTCACGTCGAAGATCAGCGTCGAGCAGGCCGGGATGAGGGGCGTCCCGGCGCTGTTCAGGATGACGTTGCCAAACTGGTCTGTCAGCGGGCGTCCGCCGTAGCCGAGGTTCGGCGGGATCGTGATGATGCGCCGGCTGCCCAGCCGCATCGGCGCGATGTCCGGGATCTGCGCCTCGGGGAAGGCGGCCGTGCCGCCGATGCCGAGCCGGAAGCC
>DASVSE010000069.1:0-1939 GCA_036388235.1 Rubricoccaceae bacterium
GAGGCGCTCCGCCGCAACGCGGCCTTCCCGTTCAAGCTTGCCGCGGGTCTGCGCGACAGCCTGCGCCTCGTCCGCTCCTTCGACGCCGACGTCGTCGTGGGAACGGGCGGTTACGTCTCGGGGCCCGTCGGGCTGGCCGCGGTTTTGCGGCGGCGTCCGCTCGTGATTCAGGAGCAGAACGCACGTGCCGGGGCGACCAACAAGCTCCTCGCGCGACGTGCGTCGCGCGTGTTCGTCGGCTTCGAGGCCGCGCTCGGCGACCTGCCCGGTGCGACCGTCGCCGGCAACCCGGTCCGGGCGGATCTCGTCGCGGCGAGCGCGTCATCCGAGACGCGCGCGGCCGCCCGTACGGCCCTCGGCCTTGCGCCTGGGGCCCGCGTCCTGCTCGTCACCGGCGGCTCACTCGGCGCCGCCCCGCTCAACCGGGCCGTCGCGGCGGGCCTCGGCACACTTCTCGCACACCCGGACACTGCTGTGGTGTGGGCGGCCGGAACGCGCTACTACGACGCGGTTCGGGCGTCGGCGCCTGTCCACGAGCGGCTCCACCTTGTCCCGTATCTCGACCGGATGGACCTCGCCTACGCCGCCTCGGACCTCGCCGTCACGCGCTCGGGCGCGCTGACGTGCTCGGAACTGGCCGCGACGGGCACGCCCTCCGTCCTCGTGCCCTCGCCGAACGTGACGGCCGACCACCAGACGCGCAACGCGGCCGCTCTCGCCGACGCCGGCGCGGCCGTCCTGCTGCCCGAGCCGCGCCTCGCAGCCGACTTCGAGGCGACGGTCGCGGCGCTCCTCGGCGACGCCGCGCGCCGCGCGGCCATGCGAGCCGCCTGCGCGGCCGTCGCCCGCCCGAATGCCGCCCGCGAGATTGCCCTCGCTGCCCTCGCCCTCGCCGACCCGAACGCCCCCGCCCTCCGATGACGATGCCCACCCGCCTGCCCGACGTGCCCCACACGGGCGCAGCCGTCGCCCGCGGCAACCAGATGGGCCGCGTCCGGACGGTCCACATGGTTGGGATCGGCGGCATCGGCATGTCGTCCATCGCCGAAGTCCTCATCCGGCGCGGCTACCAGATCTCCGGCTCGGATCTCCGCAAGAGCGACGTCACGGCCCACCTCGAAACGCTTGGCGCGACGATCTACGAGGGCCACGCGGCCGAGAACGTCCAGGACGCCGATGTCGTCGTGTACTCCTCGGCTGTCAAGGATCCCGCGGACAACCCCGAGACGGCCGAGGCGCTCCTGCGGCGCATCCCGATCATCAAGCGCGCCGAGATGCTCGGCGAGCTCATGCGCGCCAAGCGCGGCGTCGGCGTCGCCGGCACGCACGGCAAGACCACCACGACGACGCTCGTCGGGCTCGTCCTGCAGGCGGCCGACCTCGACCCGACGATCATCGTCGGCGGCAAGGTGGCCGTGTTCGGGTCCAACGCCGTCGCCGGCGGCGGCGAGATCATCGTCGTCGAGGCCGACGAGTACGACCGGACGTTCCTGCGGCTCGCGCCGATCCACGCCGTCGTGACCAACATCGAGGCGGACCACCTCGACATCTACACCGACCTCGACGACATTAAGGACGCCTTCGTCCAGTTTGTCAACTCGGTCCCGTTCTTCGGCGCGGCCATCCTGTGCCTCGACGACGACAACGTCCGCAGCATCCTCGGCCGCGTCACGCGCCGGGTCGTCACGTACGGCACGAGCCGGCAGGCGAGTCTGCGGGCCGAGAACGTCGAGCAGATCGGCGCGACGACGCGCTTCGACGTCTACCACGGGTCCGAGCGCCTCGGCGGGATCACGCTCCACGCCCCAGGCCTGCACAACGTCCGCAACGCGCTCGCCGCCGTCGCCGTCGGCATCGAGCTGGACGTGCCGTTCCCGCTCATCCGCGAAGCACTGAGCCAGTACGCCGGGGTCGAGCGTCGCTTCCAGCTCAAGGGCGA
>DASVSE010000070.1:0-7408 GCA_036388235.1 Rubricoccaceae bacterium
TACGAGGTCGCGCCGTCCGCCCTCGCGCCAGGGACGTACCGCGCGATCCAGGGCAACGAGGCGCTCGCGCTCGGTCTCGTCGCGGCGTCTGCACGCTCAGGCCTCGGCCTCTTCTACGCGACCTACCCGATCACGCCCGCATCGGACCTGCTCCACGCGCTTGCGAAGCACAAGGCGTTTGGCGTGCGGACGGTCCAGGCCGAGGACGAGATCGCGGCGGCTGGCGCCGCGCTCGGGGCCAGCTTCGGCGGCGCGCTCGGCGTCACGGCCACGTCCGGCCCAGGCCTCGCGCTCAAGGGCGAAACGCTCGGCCTCGCCGTCATGACCGAGCTCCCGCTCGTGATCATCGACGTCCAGCGGGCGGGCCCGAGCACGGGCATGCCGACCAAGACCGAGCAGTCTGACCTGCTCATGGCGCTCTACGGCCGCCACGGCGAGTCGCCGATGCCGGTTCTCGCCGCGCGCACGCCCGGCGACTGCTTCGAGGCGGCCTACGAGGCGGCGCGCATCGCCGTTGAGCACATGACGCCCGTCCTGCTGCTCTCGGACGGCTACCTCGGCAACGGGTCGGAGCCCTGGCCCGTCCCCGACGCCAACGCGCTCGCCCCGATCACGGTCCGCTTCTCGACGCCCGAGACAGCGCCAGCCGACGCGTCCGGCACGTTCCTGCCGTACGTCCGCGACGAGGCGACGCTCGCGCGGCCGTGGGCGCTTCCCGGCACGGCCGGCCTGGAGCACCGCATCGGTGGTATCGAGAAGGACTCTCGCAGCGGCGGCGTCTCGTACGACCCGGCCAACCACCAGCTCATGACCGACCTCCGGGCCGAGAAGGTGCGCCGCGTCGCGCGGAGCATCGCCCCGGTCGAGGTCGCGGGCGACCCGGATGGCGACGTGCTCATCGTCGGGTGGGGCTCGACCTACGGCGCGATCACGTCGGCCGTTGCCCGCGTCCGCGGACGCGGCGCGATGCGCGTCGGGCACGTCCACCTGCGGTGGCTCAACCCGTTCCCGGACGGCCTCGCCGAGGCGCTCGGGGGCTTCCGCCATATTCTCGTGCCCGAGCTCAACGACGGCCAGCTCGTGCGCCTGCTCCGCGCCGAGTTTCTCGTCGACGCCCGCGGCCTCTCCAAGGTCCAGGGGCTGCCGTTCAAGGCGCGCGAAATCGAAACGGCCCTTCTGGACTTGATGAACGTGGACTAGCGGCGCATCTCAGCCCGTTTCCCCGTTCAGCCTCCCTGACCCATGTCCGACGCTCCGCTCGATTCTCCCGCCGGTCCGCTCCCCGAGCCTCACGGCGACAAAGGCGCGCGGCCGGACACGCCCCAGCTCGCGGGCAAGATGAAGCCCGTCGTCGCGCCCGCCCTTCCGGCCCTCGATGGCGAGCCGGCCGAGCCGGCCATTGCTGCGACCGACGCCGAGGCCACGACCGAGCCGGGCGTCGGGATGGACGCGCCGCACCCGGCCGCCGCGGCCGGTCCGGCGGCGCTTCCGGTCCGCAAGCCCGCCCGGCCACCCGGCGCGGCGCGGCCGACCGCGCCGCCGCGGGCGCGCGTCGTGGACCCGACCGAGACGGGCGACGGGACGGCCCTCGGCCTGCCCGTGCTCACGCGTCAGGACTTCGTCTCGGGCGCCGACGTGCGCTGGTGCCCCGGCTGCGGCGACTACGCCGTCCTCGCGGCCGTCCAGCGGGCGCTTCCCGAACTCGCCACGCACCGCGAGAAGGTCGTCTTCGTGTCCGGGATCGGCTGTTCGAGCCGCTTCCCGTACTACATGAACACGTACGGCTTCCACTCCATCCACGGCCGCGCGCCGGCCATCGCGACCGGCCTCAAGGCGTCGCGGCCCGACCTCGACGTCTGGATCGTGACCGGCGACGGCGACGCCCTCAGCATCGGGGCGGGCCACACGGTCCACATGCTGCGCCGCAACCTCGACGTGCAGGTGCTGCTGTTCAACAACCAGATCTACGGCCTCACGAAGGGCCAGTACAGCCCAACGAGCGAGGCGGGAAAGGTCACCAAGTCGAGCCCGTACGGGTCGGTCGACCACCCATTCAACCCGGCCGCGCTCGCGCTCGGCGCCGAAGGCACGTTCGTCGCGCGCACGCTCGACCGCGATCCGAAGCACATGCAGTCCGTTCTGCGGGCCGCGCACGAGCACCGCGGGACGTCGTTCGTCGAGATCTACCAGAACTGCAACATCTTTAACGACGGCGCCTTTGCGGACTTCACGGACCGCGAAACGAAGGCTGAGCGGGCCCTGTTCGTCGAGCACGGGCAGCCGCTGCTGTTTGCCAACGGCACCCGCGGCCTGCGCCTCGACGGCCTGAAAATCCGCGAGGTGGACGTGGCTGTGGAGGGCGTCTCGGACGTGCTCGTCTACGACGCGACCGACCGCACGCTCGCGCACGTCGTCGTGGACCAGCTCTTCTGGGCGGCCGACCTGCCCCGCCCGTTCGGCGTCCTCTACCGCGAGGCGCGCCCGACGTACGACGCCCTTCTCAACGCACAGGTCGAGGAGGTGACGGCCCGAAAGGGCCGCGGCGACCTCGCCGCGCTTCTCGCCTCGGGCGACACGTGGACGGTCGAGTAGGCTAGCGCCCCATTCGGACGAGGGTGACGAAGCGCTCGGCGCCGGGCACGACGACGCGGACGCGATACACGCCCGGCGCCAGGCCCGCCCCGTCGACGGCGATCTCGCCCTCGGTGGCTGTCGTCGGGCCGTCGGCGAGGACGGCGATCTCGCGGCCGAGCACGTCGATCAGTGTGGCGCGCAGCCGCGTCCCCGTTGGCATCGCGTAGCGGACGACGGCGCGGGCGGAGAACGGGTTGGGGCTCGGCGCGCCGAGGCGGACCGCTTGGTCGATGGGCAAAGGCGTGATCTCGCCGATGCGCTGCGGCTCGAAGTAACCGGCCTCGAACGCGCTCGTCACTGCGAGCGCGGCCCGGCGGAGTGCGGTGATGGAGGCGAGGTTGGTCGTGCCGCGTCCGTAAGGGATGGCAAACGTGACGATCTCGGACTGCCCGGGCTCAAGGCGGAACGGGCCCGTCGAAACCATCATCTGCCGGCCGCCGGGCGCGTTAGGCGAGCCGGTGCCGGGGTTGACCTCGCTCCACGCGCGCCCGGTGACGGGATCGCCGGCGTACGCGAATGGTGTGCCCGCACCCTGCGTCTGCCGGTAGCCGTTCCCGAACTCGCGACGCACGGATCCGTCGGCCCACCGGCCTCGGAGGTAGCGGTAGAGCTCGACTCCGTCGTTCGGGGAGCTGATAGCCACACCTCCAGCGGCGTTGCGGAAGTACGAACTAGCGGTCAGGCCGAGGCGCTCGCCGGGCTCGTCCGCCGTCCCATCGCGGTCGTCGTCGCGCCCGTTCGGCAGCCCCACCGGACCCTCCAAGACCTGGAAGCCGACTGCTGGTGGGGCGACGCCGTACGTCGTTCCGTCGCCCGTGCCGTCCTGGTTGTCTGCGTTGTACATGAACGCCATCCCGCGCGTCGTGTCCGTCCCGACGTAATCGTCGACGCCGTCGCCAATATCTGGGTCGGCAAACAGCCCGGCGTACACCGAGTCAATCGTCGCACTCGTCCTGTTGGTGATCGTGTACCGGTAGACCGTCGTCTGGTCCAGCCGTCCAAGCGCGAACGCGATTGCCTCCGTCCGCAGCTCGATGCCGAGCGGCGGCGTGTTCTGGGCGGGGTGGACGTTGCCGACATCGTTGGTGAGCGACCACGTCATCTGGTCGCCGCGGATCGCGGGCTGGTCGCCTCCGGCGAGGTTGTAGTTCGACGGGTCACCGTCGCCGTCGAGGACGGGCGCGCCGAGGGTGTACGGCCAGTCGCGCAGATCATCGGTCGCGCGGCTGGTCTCGTTGTAGCGGAGCACGTCGGGCCGCGAGACGGTGTAGATGCGGTCGTAGGCGGAGCAGTCGGTCGGGTTGGCCGGGCGCGCGTCGGGGCCGAGCGGACCGGGCCAGAACGTAAAGTCCATGCCCGACGTCGGTGGACCTCCGTATGTCCCACCGGCGACGCGGAGCTGTCCACCGACACGCCCGCCGACCCAGAGGCCGGCTGCGTAAACCGGTGAGCGGCCGGCCGCCTTAGGGACGAGGTAGTGATCTCCGGAGCCTTTGCCGTAGAAGAGGCTTCCGGTGTTGAAGATGCGCGCCTCAACGTCGCCGATGTCGAGCGTCGCCTGAGTGCTACCGAGCACGCACGCCCCAGGCGAGGGCGCCGGCTGGGCACGCGCGGGCGGGACGGCTGCCGCGGTGAGGGAAATCAGAAGTGCGAGAACCGGACGGCGCATCGGGGAAGCGGGGGCAGCGTGCGAGGGAGGGTGGGGCAGTCGCGGCGAGGTTCGCTGGGGCTTCACCGGGTCTGGTGGGCGCCCCGGCGCGGGCACCGTAGATTGCGCGTCTTCGGGATGTAGCGCAGCCCGGTAGCGCGCCTCGTTCGGGACGAGGAGGTCGTGGGTTCGAATCCCGCCATCCCGACTCGCGGCCCCTGCCTCTCGGCGGGGGCCGCCGTCGTTTCGGGCCACCGTCACCGGATGTGCACGAGGGTGACGAAGCGCTCGGCGCCGGGCACGACGACGCGGACGCGGTAGACGCCCGGCGCCAGCCCGGTCCCGGCGACGGCGATCTCGCCCTCAGCGGCCGTCGTGGGACCATCGGCGAGGACGGCGATCTCGCGGCCGAGCACGTCGAGGAGCGTCGCGCGCAGGCGCGTCCCGGCGGGCATCGCGTAGCGGACAGCAGCACGGCCCGAGAACGGGTTGGGGCTCGGCGCGCCGAGGCGGACGGCCTGATCGACTGGCACCACGACCGCCTCCCCGACGCGCTGCGGCTCGAAGTAACCGGCCTCGAAGCTGCTTGAGACAGCCGTGGCCGTTCGGCGCAGTTCGGTGATCGAAGTGAAGTTGGTCGTGCCGCGTCCAAAGGGGATGGCGACCGTGACGGTCTCGGACTGGCCAGGCGCGAGGCGGAACGGGCCTGTCGCGACGGTGAAGCGCCTGTCTCCGGGGGCGCTAGCGCCCCTTCCCGTGTTGACTTCGCTCCACGCGCGTCCCGTCACCGGGTCGCCTGGAAAGGAAAACCGCGTGGCGATGCCCTGCGACTCCTGGTAGCCGTCGCCGAACTCGCGGACGGCCGAGTCATCAACCCACCGTCCTTGGAGGGTGCGGTAGATCTCGACGCCGTTCTGCGGTTCACCAGAAGTGCCGGCCACGACAGATTTGCGCGGGTGCACAGCCGCGGTCATGCCGAGCCGCTCGCCGGGCTCGTCGGTCTGCCCGTCGCGGTCGTCGTCGCGCCCGTTCGGCAGCCCCACCGGGCCTTCGACCATCTGGAGACCGACGGCGGGAGGGGGGATGCCGTACGACGTGCCCCCGCCCGTTCCGTCCTGATTGTCCGCGTTGTAGGCGAAGGCCATGCCGCGCGTCGTGTCCGTGCCCACGTAATCATCGGTCGCATCGCCGAGATCCGGGTCGATGAACATCCCGACGTACATCGACTCGATCGTGGCGTCGGTGCGGTTCGTGAACGTGTAGCGGTACACCGTTGTCTGGTCCAGCCGTCCGAGCGCGAACGCGATTGCCTCCGTCCGCAGCTCGATGCCGAGCGGCGGCGTCTCCTGCTCGGGGTGGACGTTGCCGACGTCGTTGGTGAGCGACCACGTCATCTGGTCGCCGCGGATGGCGGGCTGGTCGCCGCCGGCGAGGTTGTAGTTCGACGGGTCGCCGTCGCCGTCGAGGACGGGTGCGCCGAGTTGCCACGGCCAGTCGCGCAGGTCGTCGGTGAGGGTGCCGGAGCCGTTGTAGCGCGCGAGGTCGGGCCGCGAGACGGTATAGATGCGGTCGTAGGCCGAGCAGTCGCTCGGATTGACGGGCCGGGCATCGTCGCCGAGGGGGCCGGGCCAGAACGTGAAGTCCATGCCCGGCGGGGGGCCGTAGGTGCCGCCAGCGACGCGGAGCTGGCCACCGACTTTGCCGGCGACCCAGAGGCCCGCGAGGTAGATCGGCGAGCGGCCCTCCGCTTTGGGGACGTAGTAGGCGTTGGTCTCGCTGTTGCCGTAGAAGAGGCTTCCGGTGTTGAAGATGCGCGCCTCGACGTCGCCGATATCGAGCGTGGCCTGGGCGCGGCCGAGGACGCACGACCCGGGCGCCGGCGCCGTCTGGGCACGTGCGGGCGGCATCGCGGCGCAGCAGAGGGCAAACACGAGAGCGGCAAGGCGCATGCAGATGCGGGTGGGTTCGTGCCAAAACGTACGGCCGGGCCCCACGCCGCCGGGGGCAACTTCGGATGCCCTGCGGCGCTGCTGTCGGGCCGCCGGTCGCTACGCCTCGACGGCGTACATCTCGTCGATCAGGTCTGCGTACCGGGACTCGATGGCGGCGCGCTTGGGCTTCATCGTCGGCGTGAGCAGGCCGTTGTCGACCGAGAACGGCTCGGCGACGAGGCGGACGCTGCGGACCTTCTCGTGGCTCGCCGCCGCGCGGGCCTGCTCGCGAATGACGCCCTCGATGAGCGCGGCGGCCTCGGGCGAGGCGTTCGGGTCGCCGGGGACTGTCCAGCCGCCGGTCTCGGCCGCCGCTGCGAGCGCGTCCGCCTCGGGCACGACAAGGGCGACGAGAAACTCGCGGCCCTCGCCAAGGACGACCACCTGATCCACGAGCGGGCTTGCGGCGAGGCGCTCCTCGATCGGGCCGGGATAGACGTTCTTGCCGCCCAGCGTCACGATCATGTGCTTGATGCGGTCCGTGATGCGGAGGTAGCCGTCCTCGAACCGCCCGACGTCGCCGGTCCGGAACCAGCCGTCGGCGTCGAAGACCTCGGCCGTCGCCTCGGGCTTGTTCCAGTAGCCGTCCATCACGGACGCGCCGCGGGCGAGGATCTCGCCCGTGCCCGTCGTGAGCGTGCTCGGGTACGCGTCGCCGGCGAGCTGCCCGATGATGCGGCCCGAGTGCAGGTCGCGGATGGCGAGCGTGACCTCGGGAAAGACGTGCCCGACGGTCCCCACGCGCGGCGCAGCGTACGGGTTGGCTGCGAGGACAGGCGCCGTCTCGCTCAGGCCGTAGCCCTCGATGAGCAGGACGCCCGCCGCCTCGAAAAAGGCCCCGACGGTTGCGGGGAGGGCGGCCCCGCCCGAGACGGCGAACCGGACGCGCTCGCCGAGCTTGGCATGGAGCGTCGCGAAGACGATGCGGTGCGCGAGCGCGTGCTGGGCCGCGAGAAGGACGCCCGGCGCCTTCCCCGCCCGGCGCCGCGCCGCCACGGCCGTGCCCACGCCGACGGCCCACGCGAAGACGTGCTGCGTGACCGCGCCGCCCTCGGCGACCGACTTCAGGATCGCCGTGTGGACCTTCTCGAACAGGCGGGGGACCGACACGAGGAGGGTCGGACGGACCTCGGGG
>DASVSE010000071.1:0-2230 GCA_036388235.1 Rubricoccaceae bacterium
AGACGGGGAAGAGAAGCCCGAACGCGAGCGCGATGAAGCCCACGAACGTCCCGGCGATGACGAGGTAGATCTGGTCGTCCATGAAACGTGCCGGGAGCGGGAAGGGCCGGTACCGGCCGGCGCCCGACGGGTTTCCCGAACCGCTCGCGCGCCGCCTCGTACCGCCCGCCCCTTCTCTCGCTGCCATGATCGTCCTCGTCCTCAATGCCGGCTCGTCGTCGCTCAAAATGGACCTGCTAGATGCCGAGACGCGGGCCGAGATCGCGAGCGGGCAGGTCGAGCGCGTCGGCGCCGTCTCCAGCCTGATCTCGTTCCAGGTCGGCGACGCCAAGGCGCTGCGCGAAACGCTCGCCGCGCCGGACCACACAGCTGCTCTCGACGCCCTCCTCGCCCGGCTCCGCAAGGCCCGGACGCCCTCCGGTGAGGCCCTCCCCGAGGTCGAGGCCGTGGGGCACCGGGTCGTGCACGGCGGCGAACGCTTTGCCGAATCGGCCCTTATCGACGCCGAGGTCGTCGACGCTATCCGCGACGCGTTCGACCTCGCACCCCTTCACAACCCGGCCAACCTCCAGGGCATCGAGGCGGCGCAGCGGTTGTTTCCGGGCGTGCCGCAGGTGGCCGTGTTCGACACAGCGTTCCACCAGACAATCCCGCCGGAGGCGTACCTATACGCGATCCCGAACCGGCTTTACCGCCGCCACAAGATCCGGCGCTACGGCTTCCACGGCACGAGCCACCAGTACGTCTCGCGGCGCCTGGCCGAGCTTCAGAGCCTTGATCCGGCGACGGCGCGGGTCGTGACGCTGCACCTCGGAAATGGCTGCTCGGCGTGCGCGGTCCGCGGCGGGCGCAGCGTGGACACGAGCATGGGCATGACGCCACTCGAAGGCCTCGTGATGGGCACGCGCTCGGGCGACCTCGACCCCAGCATCGTCTTCGACCTTGTTGCCAAGGAGGAGATGACGCTGGCCGAGATCCAGACGATGCTCAACCGCTACTCGGGCCTGCTCGGCCTCTCGGGATACGCGGCCGACATGCGCGACCTGCTCGCCGAGGCCGACGCCGGCGACGCGCGCTGCCGGCAGGCCGTCGAGGTGTTCTGCTACCGCGTCAAAAGCTACCTCGGGCGCTACATCGCCGTCCTCGGCGGCATCGACGCGGTCGCGTTCACGGCCGGCATCGGGACGTTCTCGGCGCACGTCCGGGCGCGCATCCTCGACGGCCTCACCGGCCTCGGGATGACGCTGGACGCCGAGGCCAATGAGGCGGCCTCGGGGACCGAGGCGCGCATCACGACGGCCGATAGCGCGGTCCCGGTCTGGGTCGTCCCGACGAACGAGGAACTGGTGATCGCGCTCGACACGCAGAAGCTGGCGACGGCCGCCAAGACGTCGCCGTTTGCCTGAGCGGGCTGCAACTCCCGCCGCGCAGCCGTATCTCGCCGTCCCCACCTCCCGCTCGCATTATGACCGGACTCTTCTGCCGCCTCGCCCCGGTCTGTTGTGCCGTGCTTCTCCTATCAGCGGCCGCGCAGGCGCAGGGCGACCCGGTCGACCGGTTCGTGGACTCGACCGCATTCAACGGCGTCCTGCTCGCCGCCCGAAACGGGGAGGTTTTGACCGAGCGGGCAACGGGTCACGCCGATTTCGAGCGAGGCATTTTGACGACGCCCGCAACGCGCTACCAGCTCGGGTCGATTTCCAAGTGGGTCTCGTCCGTCGTCGTACTCGCCCTCGTCGACCGCGGCGTACTGGCACTTGACGCGCCCGTCGTCACATATCTGCCTGAGTATGCCGGCGAGGCCGGGCAGCGGGTGACGCTGCACCACCTGCTCTCGCACACGAGCGGCATCCCGAACGACGTCATCCAGGCCTTCCGCGCCGATCCGGCGATGGCCTCCGAGGACCTGACCACAGACGCGGCCCTCGTTCGGTACGCGAGCAGCGCGCTCGCCTTCGCGCCCGGTACGCGGTTCGACTACTCGCACTCGAACTGGATCGTGGTCAAAGCCGTCGTGGAGCGCGCGACGGGCCAGCCCTTTGCCGAGGTCGTGGCGGACGTGCTCACGCGGCCGCTCGGGCTCGGCGACACAGGCACGTTCTCAGGCGACTTCGCGGCCGTGCCCGGTGCGGCCGTCGGCTACACGGCCGTTACGCCCGAGCCGGCCGTGTGGCACCAGCCGCAGCCCGCGTTTTTGATGTGTGCGGGTGGGATCTACAGCACCGCCCGC
>DASVSE010000072.1:0-5020 GCA_036388235.1 Rubricoccaceae bacterium
TGCTGCCCGACGACGACGCGGCCGACGGTCTCAAGCAGGGGCGCGACGAACGCCCCAGAGGCGGCCACGCGGTCCGTGAGCGCGTCGAGGTCCGGAGCAGCGGAAGACGGGTCGAGCGTAGACATGCGGCGGAACGAAGTCGGGGGACGCCCGAAGGTACGGGGCGGGCGCGCTGTGCTTGGGCGCGACTCAGCCGAGGCGATCGCCGACGGCCGGCGCGACGCCTCGGAGGAGCTCGGCGGCGGCGAGGCGCTTTTTGCCCTCGCGCTGTGCCTCGACGACCTCGATGGCCCCTTCGGCGCAGGCTACGACGAGACGGGGCCCGGCTTCGATGACGTCCCCGGCCGTGCCAAGCCTGCCGCTCTCGGACACGACGTGCGTCCGGAAGATTTTGAGCGTCTCACCAGCCCCGGCGTGCCAGGTCGTCCATGCGCCGGGCGCGGGCGAGAGGGCGCGCACGTGGTCGTGGACGCGGCGCGCGGGCCGGTCCCAGTCGATCCGGGCGTCGTCGCGGAAAAGCTTGGGGGCGGGACTCGCGAGCGCGTCGTCCTGGGGCTCTGGCACGACGTCGCCTGCGGCGAGGCGGCGGACCGTCTCGACCGTCGCCTCGGCCCCGATGGCGGCGAGTCGGTCGTGGACCTCGCCCGCCGTCTCGTCCGGCCCGACGGGCGTGCGGCACACGAGGAGAACATCGCCCGTATCGACGCTCGGGCGGAGCAGGAACGTCGTCACGCCGGTCTCGGTCACGCCGTCCATGAGCGCGCGCGCGATGGGCGCGGCCCCGCGGTAGGCAGGCAGGAGCGAGCCGTGGAGGTTAAACGCGCCGATACGGGCCGTCTCGTAAACCTCGCGCGGGAGGATCCGGAAGGCGACGACGGCGAGAATGTCCGGGGCGAGCGCAGCGAGGTCGGCCTGAAAGGCCGGGTCCTTGAGCGACTCGGGCTGGAGGAGCGGCAGCCCGTGCCGCTCGGCGGCGAGCTTGACGGCCGAGGCGCGGACGGCCTGTCCGCGCCCGGCAGGCCGGTCCGGGACCGTCACGACGGCAACGGGCGCGAAGCCCGCCGCGACGAGCGCATCGAGGGACGCGACGGCAAAGTCCGGCGTGCCCATGAACACGACGCGGGGCGAATCGGCGGTTGGCAATTGGGAAGCGGCGAGGGGCGGAGAACGGCAAACGGCCACCGGGGACATGCAGTCCCCGATGGCCGTTCCCTGAACTCAGTCGGCAGCTCTACATCCGTGTTCGGTCGTCCCAGATCGGCACGAGGAGTTGGAAGTCCCCGAGGCGGCTCTGGTCGACGAAGATGAAGCGGCGCCCCTGGCCGTTGTAGTACCAGATCTGGTACGGGTCCGTGCCGTAGTTGAACGGGTGCTCCTCGACAAAGTCTGGCGCGCCGAAGCGGATGTAGACCTCTCCGCGGTCCGTGTTCCAGCCGAGGTCGCGGAGGCGCGAGTAGCGCTCGTTGGCGTAGGCGACGCGGAAGTAGTACTCCTCCATACGCTCGTTTCGGGACGTCCCCGGCGTCGGGTCGCGGCGGTCCCAGAAGTCGCGGAAGAGGCGCGTGCGCTCCTCGGGAGTCGCCGCGCGGCGGATGGCGTCGAGGTCGCGATCCCTCGCGACATAGCGCAGCTGGGAGATGGCGAGGTCAAGGTCCGCGATCTGCCCCTCGAGGCCCATCCAGCGGACCGAGAATGGACGCGTCGTTTCGGCGACGAGCTCGCCCGTTGGCGTTTCCAGGCGCAGCGTGAGGGCGTAGTCGCCGACCTGCAGGCGCTCGGTCTCCACGCGGAAGGCCGCCGGCGTGCGGCCGGCCGGCACGTCGATGTCTTCAGAGAAGGCGACCGGCGTGCCCAGTTCCGCCTGCTGGCGCGGGGCGAGGCCGAGGAGCGCCGAAAAGCTGGGCCGCTCGCGGACGCGGTTCTGCTCGGTCACGGCGTACGTCACGCGGAGGGCGGCGGCCGCGTCGGCGTAGAGTTCGTAGTAGACCGTGAAGTCGTCCTGCTCGGTCGAGATCGCTGCGCCGACGTTCGGCTCGAACGTCCGGGTGTCGGCGTCGTAGCGGTCCAGCAGGATCGGGTCGCTCATGGCGGCGAGGCGGCCGCCCCCGGCGGTCATCGGGCGCACGGCGTGCCCGACCTCGCGGCTGAAGGACCGCCCGCTCACGCCGTCCTCGACGGCAACCGTGATCGTGTAGCGCCCCGGCGGAACGGCAAGCGACTCGACGGCGCGGTCGGCTCCGTCCGGGTTCTGCGTCGCCGCATAGTCCGGCATGCGGACGGCCCGCTCGAACGTGCGGCTGACGACGAGCCCGCCCTGCTCGCCGCCTTCGCCGAGCGCATGCACGTTGACCGTCACGGCGTAGGTCGCCTCGAAGCCCGACGAGCGCGAGACGAAGCGCAGGTTCTGGACCGGCATCGCCGTGTAGACGTCCAGGCGCGGCACGCTCGCCGAGTCGTCGCGCATCGTCACCACGTCGAGGTCGAACTCGGGCGTGTAGGCGGCCTGTGCCGACGCGGGCCGGCCGAGCGACGCGAGGGCGACGAGCAGGACGAACAGCAGACGCATCGCCGGTTCCAGAACGTGGAGGCTCTGGGAGAGAGCGGAGGTGTAGCGAGCGCTCATAGGCTCGGGCTGGGGAAGCGCGGTGGAAAGGTCGGCCCGCAGGCCGTGGGCACGCAGGCCCATCGTCAAAGTGCAGCGCAGGGGATAAAGAACCAAGCCCCGGGGGCTGAATCGTCGCAGACGGAGCCTGAACGGACGGCGCCGCGCGGCGAACCGCGTCCGGCTAGGCGATGCCGCGGCCGCCGAAGAGTGCGTCGACGAACAGCCCGCGGTCAAAGACCTGGAGGTCGTTCACGCCCTCCCCGACACCGATATACTTTACCGGAATCTTGAACTCGTTGGAAATGCCAATGGCGATGCCCCCCTTGGCCGTCCCGTCGAGCTTGGTCAGGATGAGCCCCGTCACCTCGACGGCGGCCGTAAACGCCTCGGCCTGGCGGATGGCGTTCTGGCCCGTGGACGCGTCGAGCACGAGCAGCACCTCGTGGGGCGCGCCCGGCACCTGACGGTCCATCACCCGGCGGACTTTGGACAGCTCGTCCATCAGGCCAACCTGGTTGTGGAGCCGGCCGGCGGTGTCGATGATCACGACGTCGGAGCCGCGCGTCTTCGCGGCGGCGAGCGTGTCGAAGGCGACGGCCGCCGGGTCGGCGCCCTGGTACTGCTTGATGATCTCGACGCCGGCCCGCGTGGCCCAGATGTCGAGCTGTTCGGTCGCCGCGGCGCGGAACGTGTCGGCTGCACCGAGGAGCACCTTCTTGCCCGCGCGGCGGTAGGCGTTCGCCATCTTGCCGATTGACGTCGTCTTGCCGACGCCGTTGACGCCGACGACCATCACCACGTGCGGGCGGCTGGGGAGGGGCGCCTCGAAGTCGGCCGGCCGGCCGGGGTCGGTCGCGAGCAGCAGGTCCGCGATCTCGTCGCGGACGAGCCCGTTGAGGTCGGCGGTCGAGACGTATTTGTCGCGCGCGACGCGGGCCTCGATGCGCCCGATGATGTCGACGGTCGTCTTGACGCCGACGTCAGAGGCGACGAGCACGTGCTCCAGGTCGTCGAGGACCTCCTCGTCCACGGTGTCCTTGCCGGCGACGGCCTTCGAGATGCGCTCGAAAAAGCCGACGCGCGTCTTCTCCAAGCCAGCGTCGAGGGCCTGCTGCTCGGCGGGCGTGGGGTCCTTGCGTTTGAATCCGAACAGGGCCATGCGGCGTCGCGACGGCAGTCGCGCGGTGGGGAGCCGGGAAGACGACGGCGGTCGGCCTCGGGATCCGCGGAGACGGCGTGCGGCGCGGGTCTGCGCCGGAGCGGTCAGCGGTCCGACGCCGCGCTTGCGGGACGTGACGCCCCGTCGGCCGCGAGGCCGGCCTCGCCGTGGCGCACGATGGCGACAAAGCGCGCGGTGTACTTCACGACCGAAAGCACCATCACGGCCGCCGTCGCCCCGATGAGCGCCTCCATCACGCGCGGCGTCGCGACGGGCGGCCCGAGCAGGGCCACGACGACCGTCAGCGCGAGCGCGCCCACGGCCACCTTTCCGGACCACAGGCTGGACGTAAAGTGCCCCAGCCGGCGCGTCTGAATGAGCCCGCCGACGGCCAGCAGCACGTCCCGCGAGACGGCCAGGGCGACGAACCACAGCGGCAGGTTGGGCGGCTCGGGCCGCGTGAGGAGCGCGACCGTGACTGCGGCCGCGGCCAGCTTGTCCGCGACGGCGTCGAGCACCTTGCCCCACTCGCTGACCGTCCCCGTCGCGCGGGCGACGCGCCCATCGAACCAGTCCGTTGCGATGGCGAGCCCGATGAGGGCGAACATCGGCCCGACGGGCCCGCCGCGGTACACCAAGACGGCGATCGGTGCGACGAGAACGGCCCGCGACATGCTGAGCGCGTTCGCAGCCGTCCACAGCCGCCCCATCTCGGGGAAGGCGGGCCCGGATGTGGGGTGGGGCGGGCGCGGGGGCATCGGACGGACGGCGGCGGGCGGCCAAGATACCGGGCGATCTTGCGCACTCACTCCCGACGCTCCCGGTGGCCGACGCTCTCCTCCCCGCGCTCGTCGCGGCGTTCGTGGCCAACACGCTCGCGTGGGCCTGGGTCGCGGTCGGGTGGAGGCGAATGGCGGACGGGCTCGCGGATCGTGGCCTTGCGGACGACGGCGTCGTGGAGGACAGCCCCGCCGCGCCTTCCCCCGAGAAGGACGCAGGCGCACCGGCACAGGACGCACCGAGCCTACCCGCCGCGCCGGTCCTCATGTCGGTCGTCGTTGCGGCCCGCGACGAGGCCGCACGGCTGCCCGTCCTCCTGCGCGCGCTCCGCCAGCAGACCCACCGCGACGCCGCAGGACGTGCCCTGTTCGAGATTGTCGTCGTGGACGACCGCTCGTCCGACGCGACGGCCGCGCTCGTTGAGCGGACGGCGGCAGGCTGGACGGCGACGACCGACCCGCCCCTCCGCCTCGTCC
>DASVSE010000073.1:0-14640 GCA_036388235.1 Rubricoccaceae bacterium
GACAGTCTCAGGCGCGACAGGCTCAGGGACGTACACCGTCACACTCACGGACAACGATCCCCAGCCCGTCCTCGTGATCAACGAGGTTGACGCAGACCAAGGCGAGACGGACGGCGCAGAATTCGCCGAAATTCGGGGGACGCCGAGCCAGAACCTCAACGCGTTCGTCCTTGTCTTCGCCACCTCGGCCGGCACGAGCTACGCGGCCGTCGACCTCGACTTCGTCGCGACGGGTAACACGGGCTACGCCAACGTCTGCTCTGCGTCGAGCACGGCCAACTGCAGCACGAACAGCTCTGGTCAGCTCGCCGCCATCGCGGACGAGGGCGCTGTCGCCCTCTACATCGGGAGCTCCGCCGATTTCCCGACCGGCACGGCACTCTCGACGACCAACCTCGTCGACGCCGTCGTCTACGGCGCAGTCCCGAACCTGTCGCTCCAGACAGCTCTCGCGCGGCCGGTGACCTACACCGAGGCGTTCGCCGACGTCCCGGGCGCGACCGTCGCCACGCGGTCGATCGGGCGGACAGGCACGACGCCTGCCTCGACTCAGTTTTTTGTCCAGCCCCCGACGCCGAACAGCCCGAATGCGGCCACAGTGTCGAGCGAGCGGACGGCTGAGGTCCACAACATCGCAGGCTACCGGCTGCTCTCGCTTCCGCTCCGCGCGACAGGCGCGTCGCCCTACCTCGTTCACGACCTCGCGGCGATCAATCTCGTTCAGGGCATCCCCGGCGACGGCACGCACAGCCCGCAGTACCCGGGAGCCGGACAGGCAGTTACGCCCAACGTGTACACGTCGTACGCAAGCGGCACGTATGCCCCGCCGGCCACAACGGGGACCCCGATCGTTCCGGGCGCTGGGTTCTTCTGGCTGTTCTATAACCGTGACATTACGGCCGCCGAACTCGACGCGCTCGCAGACCGCTACGGTGAAGGGACGAGCGCGAGCTACGAGCTGACAAACTCAGCCTTCCACCTTGCCCTCACGAACGGCACGCCCGCCGTCATCGCCTCCTCTGGCAACCCTGTTCCAGTCACGCTGCCCCAGTCGGCCGACGGGTTCTACATGATCGGCAACCCGTTTGTGTACCCGCTCGACCTCTCGGGCGTCTCGGTGACGGCCGGCGGATCGCAGTTCCAGAACACGTACCAGGCGTGGCAGCCAACGGTGGCGAACCCGAGTACGGGCACCTACGTCCCGCGCGGGATCAACGAGGCAGTCCGCGTTCTCTCACCCTGGCAGGGCGTCTTTGCCGAGCAGGCCACCTCGACAGGTGCGGTCACCGTCGCCTACGACCCGAACGCGATCGTCCCGACAAGCACGGTCTCGCTCGTCGGCCGCTCGGGGTCTGCGGCGGGCGTCACATTTACGCTCAGCGGCGAGACGTCCACTGGCGTCCCGGTTGGCGACGAAGCCGCAATCGTTCGTCTCGTCGACGGTGCGTCGCTCGGCTGGGATCTCGACGATGCGACGAAGCTGGTCCCGCCGACCGCCGAGTTTGCCCTGGTCGCGCCGGTGGGCACACGCGGCGACCTTCCGGTCCGCCAGGCCGTTCTGTCGCTTCCGCCAGACGCCTCAACTCCTGTCGTCGTGCCGATCACCTTTACGGCGACGCACGCCGGGACGTACACCCTCACGGCAGCCGTCACCGGTCTTCCGGAAAGCTGGACATCTGTCCTGAGCGACTTGGTCACGGGCACGGTGGCCTCTTTCAACTCACCGTACACGTTCACGTCAGAGGCAACGGGCTGGACCGAACGGTTCACCCTCACGCTTCGCCCCGGCGGTGCGACGGCAGGGGAGCCACTGCCCTCAGCCGTCCGGACGCTCTCAGCCCCGACGCCGAATCCGTCCTCGGGCCGCGCCCGCCTCGTCCTTCGCCTCCCCACCCCGGAGCACGTCACGGCGACAGTCGTCGATGCCATCGGGCGGACGGTTCAGACCGTTTACGACGGCGAGGCCGGGGCGGAAGCAGACGTCGCGCTCGACGTCGACGCGACGCGTCTGGCGCCCGGCGTGTACGTCGTCCGCGTTCAAGGCATCACATTTGCCGACGTGCGGCGCCTCACGGTGGTTCGGTAGCGCGAAGGCTCTCACCCACCACAAGCCGCGCGGCTGCCTCCTTTCGTTTGCTGACGGCCGCGCCCGCGCAGGCGGTGGCTCTGATACTTCGGCCGTTCCCGCTGAAGTGGCGACCTCGTTCATCTTGGTGAGAAACCACGCTTCTTATGCTTGCCGTCCTGAAAGCCCAGAGTTGAACGAGGCTGCCAAGGCACAGGCGGCATCGATCAATGCGTCGCTTCTGCGGCTCGCCTGTCCACGTATAAGTGCTGCTGTCCCGTCGGCCGACTTTCAACGTCGAACATAGGCCGTCGCCTTGGCCGGGCTTCTCATTCCCAGGGACAGTTTGGCACAGCACGTGCCGTCCGTAAACTCGCGGGGCGATGCACGGCTCGGTCCGTGCGCCCTGCACCTGCAACTGCCCCGATGCACCTCACTGACCTTTCCGCCCCGATCTACGTCGCTGGCCACCGTGGCCTTGTCGGCTCGGCCGTCGTGCGTGCCCTCCGCGCCGTGGGCTACGACAACCTCATTCTCCGCACGCACGCCGAGCTAGACCTGCGCGACCGTTCGGCGGTTGATGCCTTCTTCGCGTCCGAGCAGCCCGCATTCGTCGTCCTCGCCGCGGCGAAGGTCGGCGGGATCCTCGCCAACGCGACTTACCCCGCGGACTTTCTCGCCGACAACGTGGGCATCGCGCTCCACACCATCGAGGCGGCGCACGCGGCCGGGGTCGGACAGCGCGGACGGCTGGTCTTTCTGGGCTCGTCGTGCATCTACCCGCGGCTGGCGCCGCAGCCGATCCGCGAGGAGCACCTGCTCACGGGCCCGCTCGAGGCGACCAACCGGGCGTATGCGCTCGCCAAGATCGCCGGGCTCGAGCTCGCCGAGGCGTTCCACGTCCAGCACGGCGACGACTTCGTGAGCCTCATGCCGACGAACCTCTACGGCCCCGGCGACAACTTCGACCTCGCGGGCTCGCACGTCCTGCCGGCCCTGATCCGCAAGATGCACGAGGCGAGGGGCGCCGTGCCCGACGGCGGCGACGCGCCCGTGACGGTCTGGGGGACGGGCACGCCGCGGCGCGAGTTTCTCCACGCCGACGACCTCGCCGACGCCGTCCGCTTCACGCTCGAACAGCCCGAAGAGCGGCTCCGCGCCGCGGCCCCGGACGGCCTGTTCAACGTCGGCGTCGGCGACGACGTCGAGATCCGCGAGCTCGTCGCGCTCGTCCGCGAGACGGTCGGGAGCCAGTCCGAGATCGTCCACGACCTCTCCAAGCCCGACGGGACGCCGCGCAAGCTGCTCGACGTCTCGCGCATGACGGCGCTGGGATGGACCGCCCGCACGTCACTCCGCGACGGCCTCGCGTCGACGTACGCGTGGTTTCAGGAGCACGTCGCCGAGGCCGTCTAGCGCACTGTCCGACGAGACCCCCGAGCCTGTCGCTGCCCGTCTTGAAACCTCGAGCCGGTGTCAGTCTTCTCGCGAGGCGGTGCGCCGGGGGACTTAGACTTACGGGCCACACGACATCTGGGACTACCCGTTCAACCCGAACGCCACTCCCGATTTTTTCGACTCTCTCACGCTGATGACGACTCTGCCGACCGGCACCGCCGACACCTCGCCTTTGCCCGCGGCCCCAGGCACCGCCTCACGCCGCCGCGCGCTCATCACCGGAGTAACTGGCCAGGACGGCTCCTACCTCGCCGAATTGCTTCTCGCCAAGGGCTACGAGGTCCATGGCCTCAAGCGCCGCGCCTCCAGCTTCAACACGACGCGCGTCGACCACCTCTACGAGGACCCGCACCAACGCGACGCCACCTTCCGGATGCACTACGGCGACATGACCGACTCGACGAACCTGATTCGGATCGTCCAGGAGGTGCAGCCCGAAGAGATCTACAACCTCGCCGCCCAGAGCCACGTCGCCGTGAGCTTCGAGACGCCCGAGTACACGGCTAATGCGGACGGCATCGGGACGCTGCGCCTGCTCGAGGCGATGCGCATCCTCGGCATGGAGCAGACGACGCGCTTTTACCAGGCCTCGACGTCCGAGCTGTACGGGCTCGTCCGTGAGACGCCGCAGTCCGAGACGACGCCGTTCTACCCGCGCTCGCCCTACGCGGCGGCCAAGATGTACGCGTACTGGATCACGGTCAACTACCGTGAGGCGTACGGCATGTTCGCCTCGAACGGGATTCTGTTCAACCACGAGAGCCCGCGCCGCGGCGAGACGTTCGTGACGCGCAAGATCACGCGGGCCGCGGCCCGAATCGCGCTTGGCATCGACGGATGCCTGTACCTCGGCAACCTAGACGCCCAGCGCGACTGGGGCCACGCGCGCGACTACGTCGAGGGCATGTGGCGGCTGATGCAGCACGACACGCCGGACGACTGGGTTCTCGCCACGGGCCGTACGACGACCGTCCGCCGCTTTTGTGAGATGGCCTTTACGGCCGCCGGGATCGAGCTGGCATGGGAGGGCGAGGCCGAGAACGAGATCGGCCGCCGGACCGACACGGGCGAGACCGTCGTCCAGATCGACCCGGCCTACTACCGGCCGACCGAGGTCGAGCTGCTCCTCGGCGACCCGTCGAAGGCCGAGCGCGAGCTCGGCTGGACGGCCACGACGTCGCTCGAAGACCTCACGGCCGAGATGGTCGCCGCGGACCTCGCCGAGGCGCGGCGGACCGAGGCGGCGGTCACCTCGGGAGGCTGACCTCCGTCGCGAGACCGGCCCGGGACCCGCGTCACACGCCGATGGCGAGACGTTCGCCGAGTCCGGTTGGAAGGCCGCGTTCGGCGACACGGAGACGCGTCCGTGCAACATCGTAGTGAACCCTGATGAGTTCGTACGTCATCGTCTCCGTCTCGAACAGCCCGAAGGCGGCCCGCGGGTCGTGGTCGCGCGGCTGCCCGACCGACCCGACGTTGATGAGGTACCGGTGGCCGGGCCGTACGCGCGTCACCCCGAGCTGGTCCGACACGACGGCCGGCTTGTGCGAGTGGCCGACAAAGCAGACGTCCGTTCCGAAGGCTCCGAACTGGGCCTGTACGGCCCCGAACGAGTCTAGCCGGTGCCACGACGCAGGCTCGTCGGGCGAGGCGTGGACGAGCGTCACGCCGTGCGTGACGGCCGTGAGCGGAAGGCCGGCGAGCCACGCCGCCTGTTCCGTGGTTAGCCATCCCCGCTGGGCGAGCGCCGCCGCCTGCCCATCCGGCGGCAGGACAGCTAGACCCTCGTCGCGCGCGACGGCCGCGTCGTGGTTGCCGAGGACCGTCGCGGTGCAGTGCTCGCGGACGAGGTCCACGCAGGCGCTCGGGTCGGGCCCGTAGCCGACGACATCGCCGAGGCACAGCAGCGCATCGGCCCCGCGGGCGCTCGTCTCGGCCAGCACGGATCGGAGCGCGTCGAGGTTTGCGTGGACGTCGGAGAGGACGGCGAGGCGCATCGGCAGGGGGGCGGGCGGGCGCCCAAGATCGGCACGCCGCCGCGGCTGTGACCGCCGGCCGTTCGTGAACCTTCCCGGTGGACCGTTTGTGCCCGGGACGGCCACGAGCGGCCTGCCTATCTTTGGACACCCCTCGCTCCGCACATGTCCGATCTCCGACCTGCGACCCAGCCGCCCCGCACGGACTCCATCGCCCCCGTCGACGACCCGCTCTTTGCCCCGGCAGAGAGCGGGACGGACCTGCGCGACCTGTGGGACATCGCGCTGCGAGGCAAGTGGACCATTCTTGCGTGCATCCTCGCAGCCGCCATCCCGACGGCGGTGTGGTCCATCGCGCAGCCATCGATGTTCGACTCCTACGCGGTCATCCTCGTCGACAAAAAGGGCGACGGCAACCTCGGCGGGGTCCTCTCGCAGCAGGGCCCGGCGTCGTTCTTCAGCCAGGAGCGCAACCTCGCCAACGAGGTCCTCGTCGTCCAGCAATCGCTGCCGCTGGCCGAGGCCGTCGCCCGGCAGGTGCTCACCACGCCTGTGATCCCCGGGACGCGCCGCCGTCCGACCGTCCTCGAAGTGCCCGAGGGCGCTCCGGCACCAACAGTGCGCGACGTCGCGCTGCGCCTGCAGGCGGGCTACGTCACGGCCGCCCAAGAGAGCCCCGAGGTCGACGCGATGCGCATCACGGGCGTCTCGACCGACCCGGCCGAAGCCGCCTACCTCGCCAACGTCTACGCCGACGCCTTCGCCGCGCTGACGCGCGACCAGAGCCGCGAGGGCATGAACGCGTCGCGCACGTTTCTGGAGGCGCAGGTCGCCGAGAAGGGCCAGGAGCTCGCCGGCTACGACGAGGCCGTCCGCGACTTTATGAATCGCGAGGGCGCAGTTGCCCTAGACCAGGAGACGAGCCAGCTCGTGAGCCAGATCGCCGCGCTGCAGGCCGAGCGCGACGAGGCCGACGTCCAGATCCAGATCCAGCAGGCGACCGTAGCTGCCTTGGAGGGCGAACTCGCGCGCGTGCAGCCGCGCCTCGCCGCGCGCCCCGCCGCCGACCTCGATGGCCAACTGGCGGCGGCCCAGACGCGCGTGCGAGAGCTGCAGGCGCGGCTGAGCCCGTACTACGCCCGCAACCCGGAGCTCCGCTCTGCGCCAGACTCCGAAGTCGAGGAGTTTATCCGTGTTCTCCGCGCAGGCATCGCCCGTGAAGAGGCAGCCGTCTCGCGGCTCGCGGGTCAGATAGCCGCCGCCGCCGCCGCTGGCAGTGGAGGTGGTCCCGGCGACACGCAGTCGGGCTTTGCCCGCTCGGCCCAGCTCCGCGCTCAGATCTCTGACGCGCGCACAGCGCTCGAAGGCGCCAAGGCGTCGCGCGACGCCCTCGCGTCACGCCTCGCGGACTACGACCGCGAACTCGCCGCGATCCCCAGCCAGTCGATCGACCTCGCCCGGCTGCAGCGCGACCGGATGTCGGCCGAGCGCCTCTACCAGTCGTTGGATCAGAACCTCCAGGAAGCGCAGGTCGCGGAGCAAGGCGAGCTAGGCTACGCCCGTGTCATTCGCCCCGCGTTCCTCGCCAGCGCGCCGTTCGCCCCGAACCGCCTCCGCAACGTCCTGCTCGCGGCCATCGGCGGGTTTCTCTTCGGGGTCACGCTCGCAATTGCGCGCGTCCGCTTGGACCACCGCCTCTCCCGGCCAGATAACATCCAGAAGCTTGGACTGACGCTGCTCGGCACCATTCCGGACTTCTCGACGATCATCCGTAAGGACTTTGGCGGCAAGGACTTTGTGGAGGTCGGCGGGCGACAACTGGACACGCGTCTGGTGACGCTGCTCAATCCGATGGCGACGGCGAGCGAGACCTACCGCGCGCTCCGAACGTCGGTCCAGTTCTCGCGGCCCGATGCCGTCGTGCAAACCATCCTGGTCACGAGCGCAAGCCCTGGCGAGGGCAAGTCGGTCACGAGCGCCAACCTTGCGCTCGTCCTCGCGCAGGCTGGCCGTCGGGTGCTTCTTGTCGACTGCGACCTTCGCCGCCCGACGGTCCACAAGAAGTTCGGCCTTAGCCGCGAGCCCGGCCTCAGCCATGCCCTCTTCGCCGACGGGGACTTCAACCCAGACGCGCTCGCGCAGCCGGCCGACGACCTCTTCGTGCTGCCGGCGGGCCAGATTGTGCCCAACCCGTCCGAGCTTCTGGGCTCGAAGCGCATGCGCGACTTTCTCGAGACCATGCGCGGCCGCTTCGACATCATTGTGCTCGACGCCCCGCCGGTCCACGCGGCTACAGACGCCGTACTGCTCTCGACCCAGGCCGACGCGACCGTTGTCGTCGCCCGGGCCGGCTCGACCAAGGATTACGACCTCGAGGCCGCCCTCGACGCGCTTAACGGCGTCGGCGCCCGCCTCATCGGCATCGTGCTTAACGGGTTCGACATCTCGCTCGCCTATGGCTACAAGTACCGATACACGTACCGCTACGGCTCGGACTATGCCTACGGCCACGAAAACTTATCGACCGAGGCCTAACCGCGCTCTCCCCTCTATGACCGCTCGACTCTCGCTTCTCACCGTCCTGCTCGTTGCGGCCATGGTCCCCGTCGCGGCGCAGACCCTCCGTCCGACCGACGAGCGCATCTCCAACGCGCCAGGCTACTTCACCTACGTCCTGCCCGGCGAGCGGACATCCCAGGTGACCATCCTCGGGACGGTCCGAGCGCCTGGCCTCTACCTCGTGTCGAACGGAACCACCCTCGGCGAGCTTCTCGGCTTAGCCGGCGGGCCGTTCTCAGGTCCCCTGTCAAACGAGGTTGAGCGGACCGTCACGATCCGCCTTTTCCGGGCCACGGCCGCAGGCACGCGCGAGGTGATCTACGAGCGGACGGACGACGCCTTCGCCCGCGATGCCGACGGCTATCCGATCGTCCTTGATGGCGACACGGTCGAGGTCACAACGGTCGAGCGGCGCCTGCGCACCTACCGCGACACGCTTGCCATCGTCGGTGGCGTTGCGACAGTCGTCATTCTTGTTCTTCAGATCTTCAACACTGCTCGGTAGCCCGTCCGTTTTATGTCACCCTCGTCCGCGACCCTCACCACGCTCCTCGAACGCATCGACCGCCGCGATGCGACGGTCGGCGTTGTCGGGATGGGGTACGTAGGCTTACCGCTCGCCGTTGTTTTCGCCGAGGCAGGCCTCCGCGTGATCGGGCTCGACGTTAGCCGGGCTCGCATGGACCAACTCAATAGCGGCGAGAGCTACATCGAGGACGTGCCGTCCGAGACGGTTGCGCGCCTTGTCGCGAGCGGGCACCTTCGCGGCTCGGCCGACTTTTCGGACCTCGCCCTCGCCGACGCCGTCTCGATCTGCGTCCCGACGCCGCTCAGTAAGACGCGCGACCCTGATGTGTCGTACATCGCCGCGGCGACCGAGGAAATCGCCCGCCACCTGCGCCCCGGACAGGTCGTCGTGCTGGAGTCCACGACATACCCCGGCACGACGCGCGAGGTGATCCTGCCGGCCCTCGAAGCCAACGGGCTCATCTGCGGCGAGGACTTTTTCCTCGCCTTTAGCCCCGAACGCGTTGATCCCGGCCGCGAGGATTACACGACCAAGAACACGCCCAAGGTGATGGGCGGCGTAACGCCGGCCTGCGTCGAGGCCGCGATGGCGCTCTACGGCGTTGCCATCGACACGCTCGTCCCGGTGTCCTCACCCGAGGCCGCTGAGATGGTCAAGTTGCTGGAGAACACGTTCCGCTCGGTCAACATCGGCCTCGTCAATGAGGTCCTGATCATGTCCGAGAAGCTCGGGCTCGACGCGTGGGAGGTCATTGATGCGGCCGCGACGAAGCCATTCGGGTTCATGAAGTTCAACCCGGGGCCGGGTCTCGGCGGCCACTGCATCCCGATTGACCCGCTGTACCTCTCGTGGAAGATGAAGGCGCTGAGCTACACGGCGCGCTTTATCGAACTCGCGAGCGAGATCAACACCGACATGCCGCGGTGGTGGGTCCAGCGCGTGCAGGACGCTCTCAACGACGCGGGCCGCGCGGTGAAGGGCTCATCCATCCTCGTGCTCGGCATCGCCTACAAGAAAGACATCCAGGACATGCGCGAGAGCCCGTCGCTGGACATTATCCGCCTGCTTGAAGAGAAGGGCGCGACCGTCTCGTACCACGACCCGCACGTGCCGCAGTACCGCGAGGACGGCGTCGAGCACACGTCCGTGGCCGACCTTGACGCCGCGCTCGCCGCAGCCGACTGCGTCGTCGTCGCGACGGACCACTCGTCATACGACTGGGCCGACATTGCCGCGAAGGCGACCGTGCTCGTGGACACGCGCCACGCGACGGCCGGTCTCGTGGATGCACCTGTGGCCTGAGCGATGGTCAACTTTGCCCTGACGGGTCTTGCGGGCTACATCGCGCCGCGCCACCTACAGGCCATTCGCGACACGGGCAACCGCCTTGTCGCGGCCGTGGATCCGCACGACTCGGTGGGGCTCATCGACCAGTACTTTCCCGAGGCCGCGTTCTTTTCGGAGTTCGAGCGCTTCGACCGGCACCTCGAAAAGCTCCGCCGCGGGCCTGCTGAGGGCCGCGTCGGGTTCGTCAGCGTCTGCGCGCCGAACCACCTCCACGACGCCCACATCCGCCTCGCTCTGCGGACGGGGGCGAACGCGATCTGCGAGAAGCCGCTCGTCCTCAACCCGTGGAATCTCGACGGGCTTGCCGAGATCGAGGCCGAGTCGGGACAGCGGGTCTACACCGTCCTCCAACTCCGCGTTCACCCGGCCCTTGTTGCTCTCCGTGAGAGGCTCATGGCTGAGCCCGAGAAGCGCCAGACGGTCCGCCTGACCTACGTCACGACGCGCGGGACGTGGTACCGCTACTCATGGAAGGGCGACCCCAAAAAGTCTGGCGGCGTCGCGACGAACATCGGGGTCCACTTTTTCGACCTGCTCCAGTGGCTCTTCGGCGAGGCGTCCGACGTGGCGGTTCACCTCTCCGACGCCGAGCGTGCGGCCGGCACACTCGTGCTCCCGCGCGCCGACGTCCAGTGGTTCATGTCGCTCGATGCCGCCGACCTGCCCGAGACGGCCCGCGGCGTGCAGCCGACGTACCGCTCGATCACGGTCGACGGCGAGGAGATCGAGTTCTCGGGCGGCTTCCGCGACCTGCACACGCTCGTCTACGAGCGCACGCTCGCCGGCGACGGCTTCGGGATCGAAGACGCGCGGCCGTCGATCGCGCTCGTTCACCGCATCCGGACGGCGCCGCCCGTCGCGCCGGATGCCGACGCCCACCCGTTCGTCCGCTCGGCGGACCGGAGCGCCGCGGCGCTCGCGTCGTGAGCGGGGAGGCGGGCCGGCAGACGGCCATTCCGGGCGTCCGCATCCACGAGAGCGCGTACGTGGACGCCGGAGCCGAGATCGGCGAGGGCTCGGCCGTGTGGCACTTTGCGCACATCCAGAGCGGCGCCCGTATTGGCCGCGGGTGCTCGTTCGGGCAGAACGTGAACGTCGGGGCAGACGTCGTGATCGGCGACCGCGTGAAGGTTCAGAACAACGTCTCGATCTACACGGGCACGACGGTCGAGGACGAGGTCTTTCTGGGCCCGAGCTGTGTCCTCACGAACGTCACCAACCCACGCAGCCAGGTCGCGCGGCGCGCGCTTTACGAGCCGACGCTGCTGCGCCGCGGCGCGACGGTCGGCGCCAACGCGACCATCGTGTGCGGCGTGACGCTCGGGCGCTACTGCTTCGTCGCGGCTGGTGCCGTCGTGACGCGGAGCGTGCCGGACTACGCGCTCGTCGTAGGGAATCCCGCACGGCGGGCCGGGTGGATGAGCCGCCACGGCCACCGCCTGGACTTCCGCTCGTCCGACGGCAGCGACACATCGGAGCCCGGCGCGGCCGGCGTTGCCGTCTGTCCCGAGTCCGGGCTGCGCTATGCGCTCTCGGCCGAGGGCGCCGTCCGCTGCCTCGACCTCGACGAGGACACCCCGCTCCCCGAGGCGCTGCGGACCGGCACGCGGGACTATGACAGCTTCAAAGCGGGGGGATCGGGGGATGGAGGGTAGCGACTAGTTCGAGCCCCGCATTCCATTCCCCAATCCCTGACCCCTAGCACCCCGTGATCCCCATCCTCGACCTCGCCCCGCAGCACGACGCGCTCTGGCCCGAGCTTGCGGCCGCGTTCGAGCGCGTCGCGCGCTCGGGCACGTTTATCGGCGGGCCCGAGGTCGAGGCGTTCGAGCGTGAGGCGGCCGCGTTTCTCGGCGTCGGGCACGCGGTCGGGCTGAACTCGGGCACGGACGCGCTCGTGATCGCCCTTCGCGCGCTCGGGATCGGCCCGGGCGACGAGGTGGTCACGTCTCCGTTCTCGTTTTTCGCGACCGCCGAGGCCGTCTCGCTTCTCGGCGCGACGCCCGTCTTCGCCGACGTTGACGAGGCGACGTTCATGCTGGACATGGGCGCGGCCGAGGCGGCCGTGACCGAACGCACGCGGGCGATCCTGCCGGTCCACCTCTACGGCGGCGTCGCGGATGTCGCCGGCCTCGCCGCCGTCGCCACGCGCGCGGGTGCCGCCCTCGTCGAGGACTGCGCGCAGTCGTTCGGAGCCGCGTATCCCGCCGGCTCCGGGTTCGAGGGTCGCCAGACGGGAACCGTCGGCGCGGCCGGCTGCTTCTCGTTCTTTCCGTCCAAAAACCTCGGCGCGCTCGGCGACGCCGGCCTGCTCGCGACCGACGACGACCGGCTCGCGACCGAGGCGCGCCGGCTGCGCGCGCACGGAGGGCTCAAGAAGTATCACAACGAGACCGTCGGATACAACTCGCGGCTCGACGCGCTTCAGGCGGCCCTGCTGCGCGTGAAGCTGCCGCACGTTGCCGAAGCCAATGCCGGGCGCCGGGCGGCCGCTGAGCGCTACGGCAGGCTGCTCGCAGGCGTCGACGGAGTCGTCACGCCCGCCATCACGCCCAGCCACGTCGTCCACCAGTACACCGTCCGCGTGCCGAACGGCCGCCGCGACGCCGTCCACGACGCGCTCGCCGCGCAGGGCATCCAGACGATGGTGTACTACCCGGTCCCGATCCACCGGCTGCCCGTCTACGCCCGGTCCGGCTACCCGGCCTTTCCCGTCGCCGAGCGCCTCGCGTGCGAGGTGCTCAGCCTGCCCATCGGGCCCCTCATTCCCGAGGCGGACCAGGTCCGCGTCGTCGACGCCCTTACCGCTGCTCTGCGCGGCGCTGCTCTGACCGCATGAAAACCCTCCTGGTGACCGGTGGCGCCGGGTTTATCGGCTCCGCCCTCGTCCGCCACCTTATCGCTGAGACAGACTACACGGTCGTCAACGTGGACGTGCTGACGTACGCCGGCAACCTCGACTCGGTGAGCGACGCGGCTGCAAGCGACCGCTACCGGTTCGAGCCCGTCGACATTTGCGACGCGGCCGAGGTCGCGCGTCTCTTCGAGCAGTACCGGCCCGACGGAGTCGTCCACCTCGCGGCCGAGAGCCACGTCGACCGTTCCATCGACGGGCCGGCGGCGTTCGTGCAGACCAACGTCGTCGGCACGTTTACCCTCCTCGACGCGGCCCGGCGCTACGCGGCCGGTCGCGACACCGGCCGGGGCGCGCAGTTCCGCTTTCTGCACGTCTCGACGGACGAGGTCTACGGCACGCTCGGGGACACGGGCCTCTTTACTGAGGAGACGCCCGTCGCGCCCAACTCGCCGTACTCGGCGACCAAGGCCGCGAGCGACCACCTCACCCGCGCCTACCACCACACGTACGGCCTCGACGTCGTCACGACGAACTGCTCGAATAACTACGGGCCGTACCAGTTTCCCGAAAAGCTGCTGCCCGTCGTGATCCTCAAGGCCGTCGCCGGCGAGCCGATCCCGGTCTACGGGACCGGCCAGAACGTCCGCGACTGGCTCTACGTCGACGACCACGTGCGCGCGCTCGTCGCGGCGTTCGAGCGCGGCGTGGCTGGCGAGTCGTACAACGTCGGCGGGCACAACGAGTGGGCCAACCTCGACGTCGTGCACGCCGTCTGCGCCCTCCTGGACGAGATGCGGCCTGGGGGCGCGCCTCACGCGCGGCTAATCACGTTTGTGACCGACCGCCCCGGCCACGACGCCCGCTACGCCATCGACGCCTCGAAGATCGGCCGCAACCTGGGCTGGGCACCGCAGGAGACGTTCGAGACGGGCCTCCGCAAGACCGTCCGGTGGTTTCTCGACAACGGTGCGTGGACCGAGCGCGTCCTCTCGGGCGCGTACCGCATGGAGCGCCTCGGCACCTCCGCGTGACCGCACGAGGGTCTAAAGGATCTATACAGGATCCGTAGAGGATTGCCCCGGAATCACGAAGCGCCAGGCGGATGCCCCAGACGGTCCTGTGAACCTTCGGCGCCGTCGGGGCGCGCCCGCTGGCACCGTCTATACTTGCACCCCGCCGCTCGCCGGCGTCTCGCCCGACAGCCCTGTCCCCATGAAAGGCATCCTCCTCGCCGGCGGCTCCGGCACGCGGCTGTACCCGGTCACGCAGGCCGTGTCCAAGCAGCTGCTGCCGGTCTACGACAAGCCGATGGTGTATTACCCGCTGAGCACGCTCATGCTGGCCGGCATCCGCGACGTGCTCGTGATTTCGACGCCGCACGACCTGCCGCGCTTCCGCGACCTGCTCGGCGACGGCTCGCAGTGGGGCATGGCGCTGAGCTACGCCGAGCAGCCCTCGCCCGACGGCCTCGCGCAGGCGTTCGTCATCGGCCGCGAGTTTGTCGGGCAGGACCGCGTCGCGCTCGTCCTCGGGGACAACATCTTCTACGGCGCGGGCCTCGAAACGATGCTCGGCCGGGCCGCGATGCGGACCGACTGCGCGACGGTCTTCGGCTACCACGTCGCCGACCCCGAGCGCTACGGCGTCGTGAGCTTCGACACGATGGGCCGGGCCGTGACGATCGAGGAGAAGCCCGAGCGGCCGCGCTCCAGCTACGCCGTGACTGGGCTGTACTTCTACGACAACCGCGTGCTCGACGTCGCGGCCGGCCTCGCGCCGTCCGCCCGCGGCGAGTACGAGATCACGGACGTCAACCGGGTCTACCTCGAGTGGGGCGCCCTTGAGGTCG
>DASVSE010000074.1:0-2303 GCA_036388235.1 Rubricoccaceae bacterium
GTCGATGCCGATGCCGTTGCCGCGGACCGCCGCGATGAGGCCCGCGACGCCGGTCCCGTGACCCGGGTCCGGGCCTTCGACGTCCGCGTTGCCGTAGGCGCGGTCCGACGTGTCCGTCGGGTCGTCGCCGATAACCTCCGCGCGGATGTTGTAGTCCGGGTTGAGGCCGTAGCTCAGCTGCGACTCGAGCTGCGCGCGGTAGGCCGTGAGGTCGGCGACGGTCGCCCCGTTGGCGGCGAGGAAGCCGAGCATCGCCTGCGCCTGCGCGACGGCGCGGTCGCCGCCGGCGTCGAGCGTCGCGGCGTTCGTGCCGTCGTAGACCCTCGGGAAGCGCTTCTTGAGGAGCGAGTCGGCGGCGAAGACCTGCGAGAAGATGGGCCGCATCTGCTCCCGCTGCTGCTCGTAGGTCGCGCGGCGCTCGGCGAGGTCCGCCGTAACGGCGGCGCAGTCTGTGCCCTCGGGCGCCGTGCCAGCCGTGCATGCACCCGCGAGGCGGGCGACCTCGAGCGTCTCGTGCTCGATGTTGCGCCCGTCAGCGCCGCCGAGGAAGCTCCAGCCGTGAACGTCGTCCACGTAGCCGTTGCCGTCGTCGTCGACGCCGTTGCCGGCCGTCTCGCCGGGGTTGGTCCACAGGACCGGCGCGAGGTCCGGGTGGTCGATGTCGACGCCCGAGTCGATCACGGCGACGACGAGTGGCGTCGGCGTGCGGCCGGCGAGCATCTCGTAGGCGCGCGCGGCCGAGATGCCGACCGAGACGTCCGTGCCCGCGTCGAGCAGGTGCCAGTTCGGAGCAAGCGGGGGAGGGGGCGGGCCCTGCTGCTGCGCCTGCGCGAGCGGGGCGCCGAGCAGAGTCGCGGCAGCGAGAAGAAGGCGAGTGCGCATGCGGGGGAGGTGGGGTGGAGAGCGGAGGAACGTATTCCGCCGGCGCGTTCGCGCCGGGGCCGCACGTGGAGTTCACGTGAGCCCGCCGGGCGGGTTGCAGAAGGCCGTCGGCGTCGCGGCGGAGGCGAACCGCACGCGGCGCCCGAAGTACCGCAGGGCCGCCGCACCCGTTCACCCCGTACACGCTCCCCGCTTCTCATGCCGCGCATCCTCTGGGCCGACGACGAGATTACGTTTCTCCGGCCGCACGTCCTGTTTCTCGAAGCGAAGGGCTACACCGTCGAGACCGTCACGAATGGCGCCGACGCCGTCGCCCGCGTGAAAGAGGCCCGCTACGACGTCGTCTTTCTCGACGAGCAGATGCCCGGCCTCGGTGGCCTCGATGCGCTCGAAGAGATCAAGGCCGTCCGCCCCGAGACGCCGGTCGTGATGATCACGAAGTCCGAGGAGGAGCACCTCATGGAGGACGCCATCGGGCGCCAGATCGCGGATTACCTCATTAAGCCGGTCAACCCGAAGCAGATCCTGCTCACGGTCAAGCGGCTCCTCGACGGCGAGCGTATCCGCGACGAGCACGTTCAGCAGGACTACCTCCAGGGCTTCGGCGAACTCGCGGGGCGCATCGGCGGCCGCCTCGGCCCGGCCGAGTGGACGGATGTCTACGAGCAGCTCGTCCGGCACGACATGGAACTCGAAGGCGCCGACGAGGGCGTGCGCCAGATTCTCGACGACCAGTACCGCGAGGCCAACGTGACCTTCGCGCGGTACATCGAGGACGCGTACCCGACGTGGATCGCGGAAGCCCGCGACGGCGGCAAGCCTGGGCAGGGCGCGGAGGAGCGGCCGGCCCTCAGCCACGAGGTGCTCCCGACGTACGTCTTTCCGCACCTCGGCGGGCCGGGCGAGAAGCCCAAGCGGCCCGTGATCTTCTTCCTCGTGGACTGCATGCGGTACGACCAGTGGCTCCTCTTCGAGCGCCTGCTCCATCAGGACTACGAGATCGAGCGCGCGTGGCACTACGGCGTCCTCCCGACGGCGACGCCGTTCGCGCGCAACGCCCTCTTCGGCGGGCTGCTGCCCATCGACCTCGCGCGCCGCTTCCCGCAGACGTTTACGGTCGACGAGCGGCAGGACGAGACCTCGCTCAACGCCCATGAGGCGGAGTTTCTCGAGGACCTTCTGAAGCGCCGCCACCTCGGCGACGTCCGGATGCGCTACGACAAGCTCGTCTCGCAGTCCGACGGGACGCACTTCGCCGAGCGCGTCACGGACCTGCTCGCGCACGACCTCTCGGCCGTCGTCGTCAACTTCGTGGACATTCTCGCGCACTCCCGGAGCGACACGCGCATCCTCAAGGAGATCGCGCCCGACGTGCCGGCCTACCGGGCCCTCACGGCGGCGTGGTTCGAGCACTCGTGGCT
>DASVSE010000075.1:0-3998 GCA_036388235.1 Rubricoccaceae bacterium
CGCGCTCGGGATCGTCTTCTGGGGGACGTACCACCCGGGTGCGTTCACGCTCGTCGCGACGCACTTCCGGCCCGATCTGTTCGCGCTCGCGGTCGCCGGGCTGGGGCTTCAGTTTCTGGCCGGCGGCCTCCGCCTTCGCCACGTCTCGGCCGGCGTGCTGACGCCTCGGGCCGGCATCCGCGGGCAGATCACGTGGGACTTTATGTCGGCCCTCGCCCCGCCGGCCGTCGGCGGGGCACCGTTTGCGGCCCTGTTCGTCTCGCGCGAGAACAGCCTCCCGTACGGTCAGGTGACGGCAATCATGCTGTTCACGATGCTCATGGACCAGCTGTGGTTCGCGATCGCCATCGTCGGGATGTACGTCTCGGCCGTCTGGCTGCCCGTCTTCCCGACCAGCCTCGGCGCGGCCGGCGTCGGGACGGTCGCGCTGTACCTCGGCGGGCTCCTCGTCTACATCTCGTTTTTCGCCTACGCGACGCTCGTCCGGCCCGAGCTCATCGAGACCGTCGCGGGCTACGTCGTACGGCTGAAGTGGCTGCGGCGCTTCGAGCCGACCGTCCGGCGCGAGACGCGGCGGCTGGGGCAGCAGGCGCGGCGGCTGCGCCACAAGCCGCTGCGGTTCTACCTCATCGGCGTGGCCTACACGGCGCTCTACTGGGTCGCGCGCTACGGCATCCTGCTGATGGTGGCCCTGAGCTTCGTCGCCGACGTGCCGCAGGACCTGGCGCACTTTCCCGAGTACGGCACGTTCCGCGCGACGCTCTACGTCATCCGGTCGGCCGGGCTGTGGCTCGCGGGCCTCGTCATGCCGACGCCGGGCGGCGCGGGTGGCATCGAGGCGCTTGCCGTTCTCTACCTCGGCCCCCTCCTGCCAGAGGGCTTTATCGGGCCGGTCCTCATCGTGTGGCGCCTGCTGACCTACCACTTCGTGCTCGGCATCGGGCTCATCGTGGCCGGACACGTGCTGAAGCAGATGCTCCGCGGCGACGCGCCCCCGCCGATTCTCGACCCTGACGACGAGACGGCGCTCGAAGGGCCGGTGGCGGTCGTCTCGGGCGAGCGGCCATGAGCGGCGCCATCCCACGATCCGTTGCCGAGCGGCGGGCCGAGGCGGACCGCTACGACGTTCGCGGGCTGCACCCGAACGTGCGGATCGGGTCGGCGAGCGACCGCTCGGCCGGCTGGATCGGACAGGTGTACCCGCGCGACGTGTGGGCGGGCGAGGTCACGTCCAAGCCCAAGCGCGTCGGGGAGGTGACGCTGGACGACCGGACGCTGCCGATTGCCTCGGCCGAGGACTACTTCCTGCACTTCCCCGATCTGGAGATCGACTTCACGTACTACCGGCCACTGCTGGACCCGTCGGGGAAGCCGTCGCCGGGGGTGTTTCAACTGCAACAGTACGCGGACCACGCTCCGCCGAGCGCCCGCTTTCTGCTCAAGGCCCCGCAGCAGTTTCTGGCCCGGCGCGTCCGCAGGACCGTCGGTGGGCGCGTGCAGTATGTCGAGAACCCGGCCTTCATGGACGCGGATGCGTTCGAGGCGCACTTTCTCGCGCCCGCCCGCGACCTGCTCGGGGTGAAGCTCGCGGGCGTAATTCTGGAGCAGCCGTACGAGCGCGCCCGCGACAGTCCCTCGCCCGAGGCGTTCGTCGCCGAGTGGGACCGGTTCATTCTCGACCTGCCGTCGGGTCCGCCGGGGGCGCCTGGAGGGGTGCCGCTGCACCTCGAAGTCCGCTCGCCGCACCTGCTCTCGCCGACCTACCTCGACTGGCTCGAAGGGCGCCGGCTCGGCTTCTGCTTCTCGCACTGGCAGTGGCTCCCGACGCTCGGCGACCAGTGGCGGCTCGTGGGCGAGCGCTTCACCTCGGGCACGGGCACGGCAATCGTGCGGCTCATGCAGCCCCGCGAGATGACGTTCGACGAGTCGTTCCGCCTGGCGCACCCGTTCGACGCGCCAGTCCCCGAACTGTCCGAGACCGGCGCCGCGCGGCGGATGATCGATGAGGCCGTCGCGCTGATGTACAAGGCCATCGGCGAGGGCGTGACGGTGCACGTCGTGGGCAACAACCGCGTCTGGGGCAACACGCCGGACCTCGCGCGGACGCTCGCGCACCGCTTTCTCGACGTTGCCGAGCGCCGCGGCCAGTAACGCGTGAGGGCGCGCCTCGGATGGAGACGCGCCCTCAATGAGACGGTGAGAGGCTCTACGCTGCCGCGGGCGGGAAGAGCGAGTAGATGGTCGCCTGCGGGCGCTCGGCTGGACGGTCCACCTCAGGCACCGGACGGTCGGCGTCGGCGGGCAGCGGGTGCGCCTCGTAGCGCTCGGACGCCATCATCTGCGCGACCTGCCGGTTCACACGGCGCGCGCGGCGGCGGGCCGAGCGGTTGAGGATCGAGTTGAGCTGCAGGCGGATCGCCTCGACGGTCCGCGGCCCGACGCCCGGCATGGCGGCGAGGCGTCCATCGTGCGCGGCGCGCTCCAGCTCGGCGAGCGAGCGGATGCCCATGTCGTCCACGAGCCGGACCGCAAGGCGGTGGCCGACGGACGGCAGGGTTTCCAAGAGCGCAACAGGGTCCGAGGCCGCCAGGAGGCGGTCGCGAAGCCCGATGCGGCCGCTCTCGACATACTGCGCAAGGTGTCCGGCAAGGCTCACGCCAACGCCTGGGAGGGACGTGAGGGCGTCCTTGCCACCGTCGCCGTAGATCGTCGCGACGGGCACGTCGAGCGCGCGGATCGTGCCGGCGGCCTGGAGGTAGGCCTGCACGCGGTAGGGGTTGTGCTCGCCGCGTCGGACGAGCAGTTCGGCCATCTGTTCGAGCGCCTCGGCGAGCTCGACGTTGGTCGGTCCGATCTGGGTCATGGGTGCGGGGAGTTGAACTGAGTCAAGATCGGGAGCGCCGGTGACACCGGTCCGTCACTCCCAAATCGCTCAAATCATTCCTCCAGGCACCGTTTTGCCTTGACCGCCGAGGGCATCACGCAGTGCCGCAACCTCGGCTTCGAGCGCCTCGACACGGGCGACGAGGGCGGCAAAATCGGAGACGGGCGCAGGCCCTGCGAACGCCTCATCGGTGACGGCGGCGGGCTCGTCCGGCAGAGCACCCGAGAGCAGGTGCGCGACGCGGTCGGCGGATTGGCCGGGGCGCCGCGGGAGCGTCGTGACTAGGGGTTCGTCCCGGTCACTCAGCATCCACACCGCCTCGTCGACCGCCTCGACGGACTCGAACTCGACGAGGCGAGCGGTTCGCGTGCGGAGTTCGCCGGGCGTCTGCGGCCCGCGCAGCAGAAGGACGGCGAGGACGGCGAGTTCGCGCTGCGAGAGGTCGAGCGCACGGTCGAGCGTGTGGCGGAACTTGGCAACGCGGTGGCCTGAGCCGGTCGTGGTGCCGGCGAGGCCGCGACGCGTGAGGCGGTCGAGCGCGTCTGTAACCGCCCGCGCAGACAGGTCCGTGACAGGCTCGCGGGCGGTCTTCTGGTTGCACGCCGCGACGAGGCCGGCGAGCGTCATCGGGTACTGGTCGGGCGTCGCGAGGGCCTTTTCAGCGAGCGCGCCGGCGACGCGCGCCTCGGTCGCGTCGAGCGTGGGGCGGGGCATGGTCAGGAGGCAGCGAGGCGGGAGACGAGCGCGCGCTGCGACGCGGCGACGTCCGAGTGGGCGACGAGAGCCGAGTCAGCGCGGGGGAAGCCGGCGAGGCCGCGGCGGTCGCCGAGCAGGAGAAGCGTCGTCGGGGCCGTATCCACGAGCGCGTCGGCGAGGGCCTGCTCGCGCGGGGCGAGGCCGAAGGCGTGCCACGCCGACGGGCGGATGACCGGCGCGAGGACGACCCGGCGGGCGCCTCGGGCGAGCGTGCGGACGGCGTCGAGGTCCGCGTCGGGTGAGTGCGGATTGGGCAGGATCTCGCGGTACGTGGCCGCTGGGAAGGCGTCGCGGACGGCGGCGGCGAGGGCCATCTCGAGTGGCTCGATGGGGAGCGGCGGGCGGCGGAAGGCGACGA
>DASVSE010000076.1:0-1599 GCA_036388235.1 Rubricoccaceae bacterium
TCACGCTTTGCACATGGCTGAGGGGTCGGAACACCCTACTTTCGGCTCGTGATCCCCCCGCCTGGAAGCGCCCCGTCGGGCGACTCCGCCCCGCTTGTATGACCCTTGATCCGCCTCGGCCAGATTCCCCGGCGCCACCCCGTTCTCCACGTCGCTGGTGGCCCCTTGTGATTGGGGTCGCGGCTCTGGCGGCTGCTTCCATCGTGGTCCCTAGCGCCACCGGCATCGAGGCTCCGTGGATTCCCCTGCAGCGCGACGCGAGCCTCGCCCGTGCCATTGCCGTTCAACTCGCGGCCGACAGCGCGGCCGTTGCCCTGACCTCTGCGACCGGCGACGCGGCTGCACGGGCACCCGCTGACCAGCACCTTGCCGTCGTGGCGTTCTATGATGCCCGCGGCGGGGCTCCAGCCTGGACTAAGCCCGATGCCCGCGCGGCCGCCCTCGCGATGCTTGCCCGTGCAGACCACGACGGGTTGCCTGTCGCGGAGCTGCTGCCGCCAGACCTTCTTGCCCTTGCCGATGCGGCCGGAGAGAACACGCCGGATTCTCTTCTCGCCCGTCTCGACACGCGTCTGACCGAGGCCGTGCTCGCCTTTGGCGCCCGCCTCCAAACGCCCCAAGTCGATGCGCTCAGCCTGTACGGCGCCAACCGGTGGGAACCCGCGCCTGCGCAAGGGCCCGATGCCCGCACCGACGCCCAAGCGCTCGCCGTCGCCCTGACAGGTGATGGGGCGCCCGCGGCTCTCGACGCCTTTGCCGCCCGGCACCGGCCGCCACACGCTGGCTATGCCGCCCTCCGCACGGCGCTCTCGCGCGAGCTCGACCTCGCGAACGGCCCGAACCTGACCGTCCCGGCCGACCTCGTTCCGGGCGACTCGGGAGCAGCCGTCCGCACACTCCGCCTCCGCCTGACCGTCGAAGACCCGACGACCGCCCCTGACGGCGCTTACGATGCGGCCCTCGCCGCGGCCGTCCGCACGTACCAGCGCCGGCACGGCCTGCCCACGACCGGTCGCACGGACGCCGTCACCCGGGACGCCCTGAACCTCCGCCAGGCCAGTCTCATTCCGGCCCTCGTGCTCAACATGGAGCGGTGGCGCTGGTTGCCGGACTCGCTCGGCCGCCTCCACGTCTTCGTCAACATCCCCGCCTTCGAGTTGGTGATGCGCGAGCACCACGGCGAGCGGATCGAAGACGTGTTCACGTCGCGCGTCGTCGTCGGGCAGCCGTCGTGGGCGACGCCGGTCTTCTCGGACACGATGGAATCGGTCGTCTTCAACCCGACGTGGACGATGCCGGCCTCGATCCAGCGCGAATCCTACGGCCGCCTCCGCCCGGACCGCGCCGTCCGCCCCCCAGGCCCGGGCAATGCCCTCGGACGCGTCAAATTTCTCTTTCCCAACCGCCACGCGGTTTACATCCACGACACGCCCTCGAAGTGGGGCTTCACGGCCGAGCGGCGGGCGCTCTCGCACGGCTGCGTCCGGATCGGGGACCCGCAGGACTTTGCCCGGGCCGTCCTCGCGCGCACGAACCGCTGGCCCGCGTCGCGGGTGGATTCCGTCTTTACCGGCCCGTGGAGGACCGAAGAGGTCCGGC
>DASVSE010000077.1:0-1995 GCA_036388235.1 Rubricoccaceae bacterium
CGCCGAGCAGGCCGGCGAGGCGCTGCCGGCCCTCGGCGCGGGCCGCGGGGAGCGTGTGGACGGTCCGCCCGGCGTGGAGTGCCTGCCGGACGGCCTCACCGAGCGCCCCCGGCGCCGCGTGTGCCTCAGCGCCGACGGCCGCCGCGCGGTCGGCGAGCGAGGCGAGCGGACCTTCCCAGACCACATCGTCCAGCGTCGGGTTGTGGCCGACGAGGGTTGTCTGGCCCGTCTCGGCGTCGATGACGAGGGCGAGCCCGGGCGCGTCGTGGCCGCCGTAGTACAGGAACGAGGCGTCCTGCCGGAAGGCGTACACGTTGGCTGGGTAGTTCATCGGCGCGTTCTCGTGGCCGAGAATCACGATGAGGCCCTCCCCGACCGTGCGGGCGAGGGCGGAGCGGCGTGCGGCGTAGACGGACGGAGAAAACATCAGGCGCGGGGGTCGGATCGCCCGAAGGTAGCGGCGGGGTAAAAAATCCGCAGCGCGGCGGTTCAGAGGAATCTGAACTCATCCATAGGGGGTACGGCGCCTCTTGCTCCGGCTCTCCTCCCGACGTGGCTCTTTCTCCCCGACAGAAAAAAACGGCGATCTGGGCCAGTGTGGTCGTCGCCGCGGTAGCGCTGCTCGTGCTTCCGCGCGTCTTTGGCGGGGACGAGGCCGCCCCCGAGGGCGGTCCGCCGGGAGCCGGGGGCGGGGGTGGCGGCGGACGAGGTGGGCGCGGCGGGTCCGACACGCTCGCCGTCACGGTCGCACTCGCGAGCCGCGAGACGCTCGAAGACGCCGTCCAGACGACCGGGACGCTGCTGCCCGACGAGGAGGTGCAGGTCCGCGCCGAGATCGCCGGGCGCATCACGCGGCTGGGCTTTGCCGAGGGCTCGTTCGTGCAGCGCGGGCAGACGCTCGCGGTCCTGGACACGCAGGTGCTCGACGCGCAGATCGCAGCCGCGCGCACGCAGGCCGAGCTGGCGCGCATCCAGGCCGGGCGGCAGCGGCAGCTGTTCGCCATCGGCGGGCTGAGCCGGGCCGCGCTCGACCAGGCCGAGGCCGAGGCGTCGGTGCTGGAGGCCGGCGTGTCGCAGCTCCGGGCCGAGGTCGAGCGGCGGCGCATCGTCGCGCCGTTCTCGGGCCAGATCGGCCTGCGCAGCGTCAGCCTCGGCGCGTACGTCGCGCCCGGCGACCCGCTCGCGACGCTCCGGGTGACGAGCACGCTCAAGCTGGAGTTTGCCGTCCCCGAGCTGTACCTCGGCCGGGTCGGCCCCGGCTCGACCGTCGTGTTTACGGTCCCCGGCCAGGAGCGGACCTTCCGGGCGACGGTCTACGCCGTCGAGCCGAACGTGAGCCAGACGACGCGGGCGTTCACGGTCCGGGCCCGCACGCCCAACCCGGGTGGGCTGACGCCGGGTGCGTTTGCCCAGGTCGAGCTCGTGACCGAGCGCGCCGAGGACGCGATCGTCGTGCCGGCCTCGGCCATCGTGCCGGGCGTGGACAGCTCGGCGGTCTTTGTCGTCGTCAACGGCAAGGCGGAGCGGCGCAGCGTTCTGACGGGCATCCGCACGAGCGACCGCGTCCAGGTCGTTGGGCCGGTGTCCCGGGGCGATACCGTCCTCACCTCGGGGACGGACCAGATCCGCCCGGGCCAGGCCGTCCGGACCTCGCCGACCGCGCGCACGGCCCCGGCGGCCCGCCAGCCCACGCCCTAGATGTCGTCGCTCGCCAGTATCTCCGTCCGCCGCCCCGTCCTTGCGACGGTGATGTCGCTCGCGATCCTTATCGCGGGTGGCATCGGCTTCCAGCAGCTCGGCGTCCGCGAGTACCCCGTCACCGAGACGCCCGTGATCTCGGTCCAGACGAGCCTCCGCGGGGCCAACGCCGAGGTCATCCAGAACCAGGTGACCGAGCCCATCGAGGAGTCCGTCAACGGGATCGCGGGGATCCGCTCGATCACGAGCCAGAGCCAGACGGGGTCCAGCCGGATCTCGGTCGAGTTCGAGATCGGC
>DASVSE010000078.1:0-4736 GCA_036388235.1 Rubricoccaceae bacterium
GTACCCGGCGGTGGATCGCTCACCACGGCTCACCTCATTGGATGTGAACTCCTCGCGGCTCCAGTCTTCTTCCCGCGCGAGATGTGGATCGACGGTCCCGAAGACTGGGCTGGACAGACAGTGTCAGGGAAGCGCTATGACCCTGCATCGCCTGTCGGGCGGCGTATCTGGCGTGCGTGCCTCGACCGCGCCGCACTGCTTAACCAAGCGCTCGACATCGGGCTGCCGACCAGCACGCGCCAGCCCGGTGCCCTGCCGCAACTCTTCCAGACTGACCCCGCCGAGAGGTACGGGTCCGAGCGAACGGTCCGTCCTCGTCTCGGCCAGCGCACGTTCCGGTATGCGCTCGAGCAGGTTTACGGTCAGTGCGCCGTCAGCCGCGAGCACTCACTCCCGGCTCTCGACGCGGCGCACATCGTGCCATACGGAGACGGGGGGGAGCATGCGCTTGGCAATGGCCTGCTGCTCCGCGCTGACATCCACCGTCTCTACGACGCCGGATATGTCACCGTGACCCCAGACTATGAGTTCAAGGTGAGTCCGCGGCTTCGGGAGGACTACGCCAACGGAAAGGTCTATTACGACTTGGAGCACCAACTCACCGGTCGGACGATCTGGACACCAGACGATCCAACCCTGAAGCCAGACCCGGAACGCCTCGACCAGCATGCGAGGTCCAGATTCCGGGTCGCCTGAGTTGTCGTGCTGAATTGACCTGGTAGGAAGCCACAACAGCCGGCTGAACTTCGATTGTTGTACCCAGGCTGTACCCATCTGGCTCGACCTGTTGCCGGACAACATGTTGCAGCTGAATCTGTGGGACCGGCAGGATTTGAACCTGCAACCGTCGTGTTATGAGCACGCTGCACTAACCGTTGTGCTACGGTCCCGAAACCCGACCACAAGCTACCTACCGAGCCTGAGCAGTCTCCGGGTTGCGAAAGTGTGATCGTTTGGAGAGGATGGGTTACGAAATGAGGTGATCTGGTACCAAGCCGTTCTAATGGACGGTACCTTGAGAGCGCACCCGACAAAAGTGAGCCCCGTGGAGCGCATCGACGCCATCGACGTTCAGATCCTGACGATCCTTCAGGCTGATGGACGCGCCAAGCGCAAGGACATCGCCGACGCCGTCGGCCTGTCGCTGCCGTCCGTCTCGGACCGCATGCGCAAGCTTGAGGACCGTGGCGTCGTCACGGGCTATCACGCCGTCGTGAACCCCAAGCGTCTCCAGCGCGACGTGACGGCCTTCGTCGCGATCACGTCGGACGGGTCGGAGCACTACGCCGCGTTCGTCGACGCCGTCTCGGCGATGGACGAGGTGCAGGAGCTGCACTCCGTCACCGGCGACGGCTCCCACATGCTGAAGGTCCGTGTGCGCAACACGAGTGCCCTCGAAGGGCTCCTCGGGCGGCTCCAGGCCCTCCCCGGTGTTCGCGGCACGCGCACGAGCCTCGTCCTGACAACCCTCAAAGAGACCCGGGCGATCGCTGCCGAGCCGATGACGCTCAGCGACGACGCCTGACCCACGCCCGCACCCCTCGCTCCTGCTTCCCACCCCGATGGCCCTCACGCTCTCTCGCCCCGCCGCCCGCAACGGCTCTGCCTCCAACGGTTACACCCACCGCGAGGTCCGCTCCCTCTTTGGCCAGAACGCCTTTGGCCTCGACGAGATGAAGGCGCGCCTGCCCAAGGCCGTCGTGAAGCGCCTGCTCGCGACCGTCGACCGCGGCGAGCCCTTCGACGAGACCGTCGCCGATGCGGTCGCCCTCGCGATGAAAGAGTGGGCCGTCGAGAAGGGCGCGACCCATTACACGCACTGGTTCCAGCCGCTCACAGGCCGCACGGCCGAGAAGCACGACGCGTTCATGACGCCGAGCGCCGGTGGCGGCGCCGTGGCCGAGTTCTCGGGCAAGAACCTCATTCAGGGCGAGCCGGACGCGTCCTCGTTCCCCGGCGGGGGCCTCCGGGCGACGTTCGAGGCGCGCGGCTACACCGCCTATGACCCGACGAGCCCCGCGTTCATCGTCGAGCACAACGGCGTCGCGACGCTGTGCATCCCGACGGCCTTCGCCTCGTGGACCGGCGAGGCGCTCGACCACAAGATTCCACTCTTGCGCTCGATGGAGGCACTGTCCGCGCAGGCGACACGCGCGCTCGGCCTGCTCGGGCAGCCGACGGAGCGCGTGATCGCGACGTGCGGGTCCGAGCAGGAGTTCTTTCTCGTCGATGCCGCCTACTTCGAGGCCCGGCCCGACCTCGCGGTTGCCGGCCGCACGCTTCTTGGCGCGCCGCCGCCGCGCGGGCAGGAGATGGACGACCACTACTTCGGCTCCATCCCAGACCGCGTCATGGCGTTCATGAACGCCGTCGAGGAGGAGCTGTACGCGCTCGGCGTGCCGATTGCGACGCGTCACAACGAGGTCGCTCCGGGCCAGTACGAGTTCGCGCCGGTCTTCGAGAATGCCAACATCGCGGCGGACCACCAGCAGGTCGTGATGATGGTCCTCCAGAAGACGGCCCCGCGCTTCGGGCTCGCCTGCCTGCTCCACGAGAAGCCGTTCGCGGGCGTCAACGGCTCGGGCAAGCACGTCAACTGGTCCATGGCGACCCAGGACGGCCAGAACCTGCTGGAGCCCGGCGACACGCCGCACTCCAACGGCCGCTTTCTGTTCTTCTGCACGGCCGTCCTCCAGGCCGTCCACACGCACCAGGACCTGCTCCGGGCGACGATCGCGACGGCCGCCAACGACCACCGCCTCGGCGCCAACGAGGCCCCGCCGGCCATCCTGTCGGTCTTCCTGGGCGACCAGCTCGCGGACGTCTACGACCAGATCGACGCCTCGGGCCGCGCGTCGTCGTCGAAGCCGTCGGGCCTGCTCGGGCTCGGCACGCCCGTCCTGCCGACGCTCCCGCGCCACGCCGGCGACCGCAACCGGACGAGCCCGTTCGCCTTCACGGGCAACAAGTTCGAGTTCCGGGCGGTCGGCTCCAGCCAGTCCGTGAGCTTCCCGCTCACGGTCCTCAACACGATCGTCGCCGAGGCCATCGACGCACTCACGACCGTTCTGGCCGAGAAGCTGGGCAAGCGCCGCTCGCAGAAGGCCATCGACGAGGCGCTCCGCGAGACGATTGCCGAGGCCTACCGCGCCCACAAGGCCATCGTCTTCAACGGCGACGGCTACTCGGACGCGTGGCACGACGAGGCCGAGGCCCGTGGCCTGCTGAACCTCAAGACGACGCCCGAGGCGCTCGCCGTTCTCACGGCGCCCAAGAACGTCGCCGTGTTCGAGGCCTTCAATGTCCTCACGGAGGCCGAGCTGTGCAGCCGGCAGGAGATTCTGGAGGAGCAGTACGTCAAGACGATCCACATCGAGGCCGCGACGACGGAGACGATGGCACGGACGCTCGTCCGGCCGGCCGCGCTCCGGATGCTGGCCGAGATTGGCGAGGCAGCCGCGACGGTCGAGGCGCTCGGGATCGGTGACGCCGGCACGAAGGCGCACGGCGCGGCCGTCGCCGGGCCGCTCGGGGCGCTTCAGGCGGCCGTCAGCGCGCTCGCCGAGGCGCGGGCGGCGGCGCACATGGACGAGCACGAGGCGGTTGCGATGCGCGACGCGGTTTTGCCGGCGATGCTGGCCGTCCGCGCGGCGTGCGACGCCCTTGAGTGCGAGGTCGCGGCCGACCTGTGGCCCCTCCCGACCTACCGCGAGATGCTGTTCGTCAAATAGGCCGCGCGCCCAAGCGCACCGCCTCACCGCCCGCTCTGGCTCGCGCCGGGGCGGGCGTTTAGCTTCCGCCCGCCGCCCGAGACGCCGGGCGTAACCCACCCGGTAGACGGGCGTACGGCTCGCCTCCACCGCCACGTAATACCTGATGCGCCTCGTTCCGCTCGCCCTTGCGGCCGTCGTTCTCGTCCCGTCCGCCGCCGCCCAGACCGTCCTCACGCCGGGTCACCCGGACCTCGCGGCGCCGGCCGTCCAGTCGTTCGACTACGAGATCCGCATCGCCGGCGCCGCGCCGCGCACCATCGGGCGCGTCACGCAGGAGGAGACGATCGCCGGCGACCGTCTCACCATCGTCACGCACCTCGCCGTGCCGATGCAGAACATGGACCGCCGCGACACGACGGTCGTCGCGTGGCCGAGCCTCGCGCCGCTCGGCCGCAGCCTCCACAGCGGCGAGGAGCACATCCGCGCCGCCGTCGACGGCGGTCGCATCCGCGGCCGTGCGATCCTCGGCAACCTCGACGAGACCGTCGACGCGCCGGTCCCCGCGAATGTCTTCGTCGAGGGCGTCGGGATCCGCATCGCGCGCTCGGTCCCACTCCGCGCCGGCTACGCCGCGACGTTCGCGCGCATCAACGAGCGCGGCGAGCCCTCGGACGTCCGCGTGAGCGTGACCGGACCCGGGCCCGACGCCGGGACGTGGCTCGTCGAGGTCGCCGAGGCCGGCGATCCTGCGCAGACGCACACCGTCGACGGCGAGACGCGGCGCGTGCTTCGGAGCACGTTCGCGCCTCAGCCGACGATGCTCATCGAGATGGCGCCGCCGGCCGCGGCCCCGACCGGCGCCGTGATCCGCCCCGGCGATGCCGCCCTGAGCACGGCCTGGATGCAGAACGAGACGTCCTCGTACGTCCTCAACATCGTCGAGCCGATGCAGATGCCCGTCGGCACGAGCACGGTCACGCAGACCGTCGAAGGCGACGTCGTGACGAGCGTGCAGGCGATCTC
>DASVSE010000079.1:0-2387 GCA_036388235.1 Rubricoccaceae bacterium
CCGCGCCCGCGCCGAGGCCCTGGTGCTGCCGCCGGCGTGGACGCAGGTCTGGATCGCGCCCGACCCGCGCGGCCATCTCCAGGCGACCGGCCGCGACGCGCGCGGCCGCAAGCAGTACCGCTACCACGCCAAGTGGGCGGACCATGTGAACCGCCTCAAGTTCGACCGCATGGTGCCCTTCGGCGAGGCGCTGCCTGCGCTTCGCGCCCGCGTCGAGGCGGACCTCGGTGGGCGCGGGCTGGGCCACGACCGCGTCGTTGCGCTCGCCGTCCGCCTGCTCGACGAGACGCTCGTTCGCATCGGCAACGCCGAGTATGCCCGCACGAACGGCACCTTTGGCCTGACGACGCTCCGCGACGACCACGCCTCTTTCGACGGCGGCAGCCTGACGCTCTCGTTCGTCGGCAAAAGTGGTAAAGAGCACGCCCTCGCCGTCTCGGACCGCCGCCTCGCCCGTCTCGTCCGGGCCTGCCGCGACCTCCCCGGCCACGACCTGTTCCAGTATCAGACGGCCGACGGCACAGCCACGATCGGCTCGGCCGACGTCAACGCGTACCTCCGCGAGACGATGGGGGACGACGACGTCTCGGCCAAAAACTTCCGGACGTGGGGCGGGACGGTCCACGCCGCCGAGGCCCTCGCCGCGGCCGACACCGACGCCGAGGATGCAACCGAGCGGGACGTCGAGAAGACCGTCGCGGCGGCGATCAAGTCCGTTTCAGGGGCGCTCGGCAACACGGTCGCCGTGTGCCGGCAGTACTACGTCCACCCAGACGTGCTGGACGCGTACCGCGCCGGCGGCTTCGCGGCCCGCATGGCGGCCTATACCGAGGAAACGACGCCTGCCGGACTGAGCCCGGCTGAGGCGGCCGTCCTGGACGTGCTTCGCGGATCCGCGTGACTTCCGCTCCGCGCTAAACCGTCGCGGCGGGATCGGGACTGACCGCGGGGGAACGAACAGCCTCCCACACCAACCGCTGGAGGTCTGGCAGGATGAGCCGCTCCATCGCGAGGTGGACCGCCCCGACCGAGCCCGGGCAGCAGAACAGCAGCGTCGAGACGGGGCCGTCTTCGCGGCCATAGAGCCCGGCCATCGCGCGCGTGAGCATCGCCGCGGCGCCGACGTCGGCAAAGGAGAGCATGCGAAACAGCTCGCCGAAGCCCGGAAGCGGCTTCCGCACCAAGCGCTGCGCGACCTCGATCGTCGTGTCGCGGCGCGCGATGCCCGTCCCGCCTGCCGTCACGACGACTTCGACGCGACCCGCGAGGTGCAGCAGCACGGCCCGAATCTTCTCGCCGTCGTCGGGGACGATGCGGTAGAACTCGACGCGGTAACCGGCCTCGTGGAAGAGGTCTTTGGCGCGCGTCCCACTCTCGTCCGACGCTTCGGTGAGGTCGTCCGAGACGGTGACGACGGCGCACGTGACGGGGCGGTCGCGCTCGGCGATAATCGGCGGAATCATGTGCAGGCGGGGAGAGACCGGCTCAACCCGTCGCGTCCGGGTCCGTTCCGGCCGGCGGCGCGGTACTGCCGATCGGCGGTGCGGGTGCCCCGAACGGGCGCGGCGGGTCCCACCCGTGCCCGCCGAACGGGTGGCACCGCGCGATGCGCCACAGGGCGAGTGCGCCCCCGTAGAGCACGCCGTAGCGCCCGATCGCCTCGGCGGCGTACTGCGAGCACGTCGGCGTAAAGCGGCACGACGGCGGCGAGAGCGGCGACACGACGCGCTGGTACCACCGCACCGCCGCGACGGCCGCGCGGCGCGGCGCGAGCCGGACGAGCGGCATGAGGGCGGGCCACGTCCCCATCAGTCGCCCGTGACGAGCGTCTGGAGCTTCCAGGCGCCGGCCTCGTCCGGAAAGAACGTCGCGCGGTAGCCGACGGGGCTCATCGCGCGGTCGGCCTGGACGTACGCGGTTGCGCCGTCGGGCAGGCGGACCGCCCGAAAGCCATTCGCGGCTGGCGCTTCGGCTGCCAGGATCGCGTGCTGCACGAGCGCGACGACGGCAGCCGTATCCGAGGGCGCCGCCCGCGCCTCGACGTCGTCGCCGACGACCGCGACGTGGGTGAGCGCATCGACGCTGTCCGGCCACGCCCCGAACACGTACGGGACCGTGACGGCCCCGTCCTCATCCACGCTGCCTTCGTCGAGCAGGCCGCCGAGCAGACTCCACAGCGTCGTGCCGCCCGGGGGTGAGCCTGAGAACCACATCGCGCGGACGCCCTCGGGCCCGCCCAGGTCGTCGCCGTACGACAGGCGCGCGCCCTCGCCGACGACGGCGAGCAGGGCGCTCGTGTCGCGCCGCGCGACGACCGCCCGGAGCGAGTCCCGGAACGCGCTGAAGCCAGGCACGGACGCACCGTCGTCGACGGGCGTGAACGTGCC
>DASVSE010000080.1:0-4388 GCA_036388235.1 Rubricoccaceae bacterium
CGAGGACTTCGGACGGCGCGCTCTCGCCGCCCCCGTTGACGCTCGCCACGCGGACGCTCAGGACGACGCCCGGGGGCGGGGCCGCGAGGACGACCTCTGTCCCGCGGACGGCCCGCCCGCTGTCCCACCCGCCCTCGCCCAGGCGCGTGTACACGACGGCGCCGCTGGCCGCGGCCGACGGTTCGAGGCGGTCGATGACGGGTGTCCACCGCACGACGACGTTGCCGGCGGCATCAAAGAGAGCGGACAGACCGTCCGGCGGAAGTGGCTGCACGACGAATGCCGCGCCGCGCTGCGCCGCCACAAAGCGCCCGATGCCCTTGTAGAGCGCCCGCGCGACGTCGTGACGGAAGCGCGGGTCGAGCGCGAACCGCATGTCCGTCAGGTTCTGGTGCGAGAGCAGCTCGATGAGGGCCGAGGGCACGCCGGGGCGGGCGGCCTCGGCATAGGTGCGATCGCGGAGGTCGCGCTGCGTCCAGAGCGGGTCGTAGAGCGCCCGCACGTCGCCGACGATCTGCGACTGGAGGCGCGCGGCAAAGTCGCGGCTGGCGCGCCGGGGGCGCCCGTCGGGAAACGTGAACTCGCCTTCGGGCCCGCGCGACGAGTAGATGGCGAGCGTCCCGACGGCCGTGCTGTCGGTCGTGAGGCCGGCGTCGGTGTGGAGCGCGAGGGCGACGTCGATGGGGACGCCGCGGGCGACGAGCGCGTTGACCCACTCGCCGCGGCTCTTGTAGTCGTCCTTGTAGTCGTCGCCGCGGTCCTCGGGCTCGGGCGAGTAGACCGAGTTGGGCAGGCCGGCAAACTGCTCGTAGTAGCGGGCCGCCTCGGTCCAGCGCGGGCGTCCGCCGGTTTCGCCGCCGCGCTGCACGGTGCCCATCCCGCCGCCCCAGCGGACGGCGTCGGCCGAGACGGTCCGGCCGGGCGTGGCCGACTCGTTGCTCAGCGTCACGCGGGCACGTCCGGGCGCGAAGCGGAAGGTCCCGAGGCGCACCCACGTCCCGCCGCCGATGCGCTGGTTGACCGCCACGCGTGTCGTCCCGCCGGCGTGCTGGACCGTGTAGCGCGCGTCCGTCGCCCGGTCCGGAGCGGACGTGTAGGCGACCGTGACGGCGTACTCGCCCGGTGCAGCGATGTCGGCCGTCCAGACCATTCGGGCCGTCGGGACGAGGGCCGTCGTGGCGACCCGAGACGTGCCCGACGCAAACGGATTCTGCGTCGTGCGGACGGTCGCGCGGTGGCCGTAGCCGGTCCCGCCGGGCCGCCAGTCGCCGGCTTCCTCGGCCGTCCCGCGGCGGCCGTCCGTGCCTGCGGGTACGTCCGCATCGACGACCGCCTCATCGGTCTGCGTGTCGCGCTCGCGGGGCATCAGCACGACGGCGCCGGCGCGTTCGAGCATCGGCGCGAGGTAGGGCAGGACGATCGACGCCGGCAGGACGTCCTCGATCGTCGTGAAAAGGTGGGCGCGCTGCCACTCCCACGTGCCGCGGCTCGGCTCGTAGTACCACCCGTGGCTCGGCCAGACGGCCACGTGCCGCCCGGCCAGTCCCTGCGCGGGCGCCGTCGGCGCGTCGAGCGGGCGCACGAGGGCCAGCGAGGCGACGGCTGCCGCACTCGGGAGGCCGCCGACGGCCTCGGGAAGCGGTGGCAGCGGCGTCGGGAGGGCGGCGGGGCGCGGCGGGAGCGCACGCGGCGGCGCCGGGCGGGGGTCGGCGCCGAACCCGCCGCGCGGGGCCGAGCCCGAGCAGCCGGCCGCAGTGACGAGCAGGACGGCGAGAACGAGACGGGACATCACGGCGACGGTCGGGGGGAGACACCCGAACGATACGCCCACGCGCTGCGGTGCCCCGGCGAGGGCCGGTCGTCCCGATGTGAGACAACACGTCCGGCAAACGGAGTCCGCCCGGGACGGACGCCCCACCTGTTCGGCGCACATGCGCGGGGGCTGAACCCGCGCATGTGCGCCGCCGATATCCCCGGCCCACCCGCCCCGCCGCAATGACCACGCGCTTTTTTGTCGTCGACGACGACCGCCACTATGCCCGGCTGCTGAGCTACCGCATCGACAAGGGCACCGGCCACGAGGTCCACGTGTTCCACTCGGGCGAGGATGCCATCGACGCGCTCGACGCCCACGAGCCCGACCTCGTCCTGCTCGACATCATGATGCCCGGCATCGGCGGGATGGAGGCGCTGCGGCGGTTCAAGCTCTTCCGCCCGGACCTGCCCGTCGTGATGATCTCGGCCCAGGGCACCGCGGACGTGGCCGTCGAGGCGATGAAGGGCGGCGCGGACGACTACATCACCAAGGGCACGGACGACCTGGTGAAGCTCGACGCGGTCGTGAAGCGGATGAAGGAGCGTGTGGCTCTGTCTCGCGAGGTCGAGCGGCTGCGGACCGAGGTCGCCAAGAAGTACGGCATGGACGAGATCGTCGGCGACAGCCCGGCGATGGAGCACGTCTACCGGCTGCTCACCAAGACGCTCCGGGGCAACCTGACGGTCGCGATTCAGGGCGAAAGTGGGACCGGCAAAGAGCTCGTCGCCCGCGCGATCCACTTCAACACGGCGCCGCGCCCCGGCGAGCCGGCCGTCGGGCCGTTCGTGGTCGTTAACTCGGCCGCGATCCCGCGCGAGCTCATGGAGTCCGAGTTTTTCGGCCACGAGAAGGGCTCGTTCACGGGCGCCGTCCAGCGCCACATCGGCAAGTTCGAGCAGGCCGACGGCGGGACGCTCTTTCTCGATGAGATCGGCGAGCTCGATTTGGGTTTGCAGGCCAAGCTCCTCCGGGCACTCCAGAGCCGTGAGATCACGCGCGTCGGCGGGACGGAGACGATCAAGTTCGACTGCCGCGTGATCTCGGCGACGAACAAGGACATTCTCCAGATGGTCTCGGCCGGCACGTTCCGCGAGGACCTGTACTACCGCCTCTTCCAGTTCCCGATCGACCTGCCGCCGCTGCGCGCGCGCGGGACCGACGTGCTCGTGCTCGCGCACGACTTTCTGCGGGCCTACCTCGTGGCCAACCCGGCCTTCAAGGGCAAGCGCTTCTCGCACGCGGCCGTCCGGGCGATGGAGGCATACGCGTGGCCCGGCAATGTCCGCGAGCTGAAGTCGACCGTCGAGCGCGCCGTGCTCGTCGCCGACGGCGAGGAGATCCAGGAGGCCGACCTGCTGCTCGGCGCGACGCGCGCCGTGACGCCGTGGGCCGAGCGGACGCGCCCGACGGCACCGCCCGCCCCGACGTCCCGGGAGGCCTCCCGGGAGGAACACGGCGACGGCGCGCACGGCGAGGCCCCAGCTGCGCCTGCGGGCCACGGCTTCGGCGCCTTCCACGGCCTCCCCGACGACGCGACGTCGGGCGACAGCATCGGGACCGCCTCGTTCGCCGACGCGCTCGTCGCCCTGCCGAGCTTTGCGCAGACAGGGGCGCCCCAGCCGCAACCCGCGGCGCCCGCCTCCGGTACAGGATCCGACCACATCCTGCCGCTGGACGACATGAAGCGCCTCGCCGTCGAGCGCGCGTTCGTCCGCTGCGGCGGTAACGCCGAGCGGGCCGCAAGCGAGCTCGGCATCGGCCGCGCGACGATGTACCGCCTCCTCAAGAAGTACGACATTCAGACCGAGTAGCCCGGCCGCGGGCGACGCTCTGCCTTCACCCGCCCCCCTTCCCGATGAGACTGACCGAGTACGAACGGACCGCCCAGCGCGACGTCGAGCGCTGGGAGCGCGGCGAGTCGCTCGTCCAGCAGGCGCTGAGCTTCGCGATGAAGCCGGTCGACTGGGCCTTCGACCGGTTCGTGCCGGACAGCGTCCTGGACCCGCTCACGGACGCCCTCACGACGGCCCTGACGGCCCTCAACGACGCCTCGGCGTGGACCTTCGACGCCAAGGGCGTCCTCGACAAGGCGCACGCGGCGGGAATCGACGCGGAGACCGTCGAGGACCTCCGCGATGCGTCCTTGGAGCAGCTGGATGCGCTCGCAAAGCCGTACACGTCCGAAAACACGGTTCTCGCGGCCCTCTCGGGCGGCGGAACCGGGCTGGGTGGGGCGCTCCTGCTCGCGGCCGACATCCCGATCCTGTTCACGGTCAATTTCCGGCTTATCCAGCAGATCGCGGCGGCCTACGGCTTCCCGCTCCAAGGCCCGGAGTTCACGCCGCTCGTCGTCTCCATCTTCAACGTCGCGTCGTCGGGCAGCCGGGAGGCGAAGAGTGATGCGCTCCGCGAGCTGTCGGTCGCAGGCGCGGCGTTCGCGCACGGTTCGGGCTACCGAGGGCGGGCCGCGCAAGGGACGCTCCGCGAGCAGCTCGGGCACCTGCCGCGCGAGATCGCCAAAAACCTCGCCTCGGCAAAGCTCGGGCAGTTGATCCCGGTCGCTGGCGCCGCC
>DASVSE010000081.1:0-6215 GCA_036388235.1 Rubricoccaceae bacterium
CCCGCACCGAACGGGTTCGGCACGTTCTGCTCCATCGCGAGCTCCGGTGCGGCCCCGGCGTCCGCCGTCGGGACGGTCCCGGCGAGAAGGCCACCCGACTTACCAGCCTCGCCCGGGAGCAAGAACCCGTTGAAGTAGCCGTCGAAGAAACGTCCGGCGTAGACGGCGTAGTCCGCCCGCTTGATCGCCGTGACGGGGTCGAAGTACGCCTTCAGCGTGGGCTGGAGGTCAAACGGGCCCTGCTGGAGGACGAACCGGGCGTTGATGATGCCCAGGTCGAGCGCAGCCTGGACGTAGCCGCGGAGCCCGGCCGGGATCTGCGCCGCGTCCTGGATAGCGAGCCGGCGGCCGTCGTAGGCGACGCTCACGTCGCCCGTGTAGCCGGCCGCCGACCCCTGGAGCCCGAGCGCCTGGACGAACGCGTAGGCGAGGTCGGCCCGCGTCACGTTCCCGCCCGGGTTGAACTGGGCGCCCGTCGTGCGGATGAGCCCGTTCTGGGTCTGGTCCCCGTTGCGGAGCGCGGCGCCACGAGCCGCGGCGGCCTCGGCGAAGGCGACCTGCGTGCCCGAGACGTCGGAGAAGGCGAGCGTCCGGTCGGACCGGAAGAACTGCCGGACGCCGGCCCCCATCGTGAGGTAGTCGGCCAGCTCGATCCGCGAGAGGTTCCGGGTCGGCCGGAAGGTGTTGTTCGAGTACCCGTCCATCAGCCGGTGCGCGACGGCGTACTGGATGTCGGCCGCGGCGGGGTGCCCCTGGACGTCCGAGAGGCCCTCGAAGCCCGACGTCCGCTGGAAGGTCAGCGTGCCGGCGATGGTGCCCGGGAGCGAGATCCCGTTGGTCAGATTGAGCGGGTCCGTCGCGACGCCCGAGACCGTCCCGACGCCGCGGACGGTCAGGCGCCACGTCCCGGGCATCCCCGTCGCGCTCACGGCGATGGTCTCGCCGAGCTGGGGGAGCGAGATCGCGGAGCTGTACCGGTTCCCGGCGGGGTCGTAGAGGACGAGGGCGACCGTGTTGTCGCTCACGCGCGCCGAGGCCGTCACCCGGCTGATGTCGGCGGCGACCTCGAAGGCGATCTCCTGGGTCGCCCCGACGGGGACGTAGTCGAGGGAGAACGGGGTCGTCCCGGCGTTCGCGACGAGGGCGTTCGCGTTGAACGTCCGGAAGGCGTTGACGGCCCCGCCGAACGGGCGGGCCGAGCGGCCGAGCGCCGCCTGCACCGCCGCATACGCATTGACGTAGCCAGCGCCAGCCTCCCACGCCTCGCGGCCCGGCATCGTCGTCGCCGTCTGCTGAAGGAGGCGGCGGACGTCAGCCGGCTGGAGCGCCGGGTTCGCCTCCAAGATCAGCGCGATGATTCCCGCAACGTGCGGCGTTGCCATCGACGTCCCCGAGATCATCGTGTAGAACGGGAGCTGGCCGGGGGGGATCGCATCGACGTCGGCGTTGGCGCCGTTGGCTGCGAGGTTGGTCGCCGACCGCGTCGAGATGACGTCGACGCCGGGGCCGGTGACGGTGATCTCGTTCCGGGCCGTCCACTGCTGGCCGTCGGGCGTCTCGAACGAGAACGTCTGCCCGCTGACGCCCCGCGAGGAGAAGTCGGCGAGGAGCCCGGTCTTGTCCCCAGCCCCGACGGAGATCACCCACGGTGCGACGGCGTACGGGTTGTGCGTGTCGGCGCCCGAGCCGGAGTTGCCCGCGGCGAACACGACGTTGATCCCGAGCTGGTAGGCCCGGTAGCTCGCGAGGTTGACCGGGTCTGCGGGGTCGAACGCGCCCTCCGAGCCCCACGAGTTGGAGATGACCCGGATGGGGTTGTCGAAGCTGAACTGGTGCGTGATGGCGTAGTCGAACCCGCCGAGCGCGTCGAGGATGGCGATGGCCGCGCCGGACCCGTACCCGACGAGGTCGGCGCCTGGGGCGACGCCCGCGTGCTGGCCGCCGGAGCGGACGCCCGAGCCGCCGACCGTGCCGGCGCAGTGCGTGCCGTGGCCCGAGTTCGTGTCGGTGTTCGGCTGCCCCTCCAGGTACGTGATTGGAAGGAGCGTGTTGATGGCGTTGAGGTTTGCCAGCGCCTGGGCGTTCTCAACGACGTGGGTCCCGTACTGGAGGTCGGCGTGCGTGGCGTCGATCCCCGAGTCGTTTACCAAGACGGTCACGCCCTGTCCGGAGAAGGGGAGCCCAGCCGCCGTGCGCATGGAGGCGTCTGTGCGAAGGCGGTCGACGCCAGTGATTGCGCGGCTTCCCTCGTTGAAGTACGAGAGCCGCTCGTTCGCCCACAGCGAGCGAACGTCGGAGCGGGCCGCCAGCGAGGTGACCTGGACGGGCGTCGCCAGCACGGCTGCCATGGGCAAGGACTGGAACGCGACGCCGCGCGTAATCCCGAGCGCCCGGAGGGCGCCCATCTGAGCCGCCGTCGGCGGACCGGCTTGGTCGAACGCGACGATGACGGTCGTCGACCCTGTCACCGGAAGTGCAGCGAGGGCTTCGGTGAGACTCTCGCTGATGACCGGCTGAGCAAGGGCCGACGGGGCGACCGCGACGAGGAAGGCGACGGCGAGAGCTCGGAGAAAGGGGGCCCGGAGAGATGGGCGGGCACCGAGACGTGCGTAGGGGAGGGGCGACATCGTGAGGGGCTGATTCGAGGGGGAGGGCGCGGCCACCATGGCGTTGCCGAAGGGTGCCCCAAGGTGGCGATTCCCTTCACGTCTCCTCCATCAGTCCCCGACGGTTCTCCGCGTCAGTCTCCCCTCCTTCCTCTGTACGTCCTCAACCGACAGCGTGTCGTCATCCGTCCTACACGATAAACCAGGTGATCGCTTCGACCACGTCTTTCCCTCACGCCACACCACGCCCGAGTGCTCCCCCCTCCGACAGCACCCGGATCGCCGCTCCCACTTCCAGGAACTCGGTCGACTTGTCGAAGAAGGCGTCGGCCCCCTCTTTCATGCAGCGACGCCGGTAAAACGGGTCTGCGTGGTTCGTCAGCATCAGCACGTGCGTGTCCGGGAGGAGGTGCTTGATCTGACGGAGGGCCACGACGCCGCCCTCGCCGGGCATCTGGATGTCGAGAACGACCACCTCAGGCCGGTGCTCCTGCACCTGAGCGACTGCGCTGGTGGTATCTCCCGCCTCGGCAACGATCTCGACGTCTTTGATCTGGCCGAGCATTTCGACCAGATGGCTCCGCACGATAGCGGAGTCGTCGGCGATAAGGACGTGGAGCGGAGCGGCCACTGTGGAAAGCTGGGGAGACATGTGCAAACCGGAGGGTGCATTCAAACCTCGGCCAAACGCATGCCCACCCGTGTCCGCCAGGTTACGCTAACCCTGTCCTCCTTCTCTTCCAGGCCGGTGTCAGATGAAAGCCCTTCCTCGTGTCCGCGTCCGTCCTACACGTCTGCGCGTCAGGCGATCAGTCCGTTCTCGATAGCATAGCGCGTTAACTCGGCATTGTTCTTTAGCCCCATCTTTTGAAGCAGGCGGGCCCGGTACGTCGACACGGTCTTGACGCTCAGGGCGAGTTCCTCGCCGATGGTGCTGACCGGCTTTCCGGAGGCGAGAAGCCGGAGCACCTGAAACTCCCGGTCGGAGAGCGAGGCATGGGGGGCGGCACCGGGATCCGAGTCGAAGTGCGCGAGCAGGGACTCGGCGAGGACAGGAGTGAGGTAGCGGCCACCAGCCGCCACGCGCCGGATCGCCTGTACGAGGTCACGCTCGGCGGCCTCCTTCGTGAGGTACCCCGCCGCCCCGGCCCGCAGCACCCGGACCGCGTACTGGTCCTCGGGGTGCATCGACAGGACGAGGAGTGGAAGCGATGGGTACTCGGCCCGGAGCTGCTTCACGAGGTCCAGCCCGCTCGGTCCTGGCATCGAGAGGTCGAGCACGATCACGTCCGGCGTGCCGCCTCGGAGGAGGCCGAGGAGGGCGTCCCCAGAGGCCGCCTCGCCGACGACGGCAAGGTCTACGGCGTCGGAGATGACCTCGGCAAGGCCCCGGCGGACAACCGTGTGGTCATCGGCGATGACGACGCGGGTCATGGCAAGGGAGGAGAAGAGGAAACCCCGTGCGAGCCGGCAGGCTCGTCTGGAGCCGACAGCGTGGGTTCCCGCGTGAGTGGGAGGACGAGTTCGACGCGCGTCCCAGTGCCGGGTGCCCCTTCGACGTTGAGGGTGCCCCCGAGCATACGCGCCCGCTCCTGCATCCCGAGCAGCCCGAGCGAGCGGTGCCGCCCATCCGTGGTGGAGGTGAACCCGATCCCGTCATCGCGCACGAGAAGCCGAAGGTGACCCTCGTCTGTCTCGACGACCACCTCGACCGCCGACGCGTGCGCGTGGCGAGCGACGTTGGTCAGGGCTTCCTGAGCAATCCGGAACACCGCCGTCGCCGTGTCCGAGGGCAGGTCGCGCTCGGCACCGCGCGCTTCGAAGTGGCATGGCACGCCGGTCCGGGTCTCGAACTGGGCGGCCTGCCACTCCAGCGCGCTCACGAGCCCGAAGTCGTCGAGGACGCCGGGGCGGAGGTCGGCCGAGATTTGTCGGACGTGGCGGATCGTCTCATCAATGATTTCCCGCGTGTCGTCGACTCGGCGAGCGGCCTCCTCATCCCCCTCGAGGCGGCGGCCGAGCCAGCCGACGCCGAGCCGGATGGCGGTGAGGGCCTGGCCGAGCACGTCGTGGACCTCCCGCGAGATCCGGGCGCTCTCCTCCTCGCGGACCTCGTTGACGTGTGCCGTGAGCGCCCGGAGGTCGGCCCGTGAGCGTTCGAGGTCGAGCGCCTGCTGTCCCAGGGCGTCGGCCTGCGCGGCGAGGGCCTCCTGGTGCTGCTTCAGGACGGTCACGTCTGCGGCGACGCCAATCACTTTCGTGATCCGGCCCGTGACATCGCGAACGGGCGCGAGGTACGCGTCGAAGGCCCGTCCGCGGACGTCGACGACGAGCGTCGACGTCCCGCCGCCCGCGGCCTCCGCAGCGGCCTGGACGATCCCGTCGTACTTCCCATACACGTCGTAGAGCGATCGCCCCACGAGGTCCTCCGGCGTCGCGCCGACCTCGGCGAGCCCCCGTCCCTCCGCGAAGGTGATCTGGCCGTCGGGGCTGAATGCGAAGACGATGATGGGGACGGCCGTGACGATCTGCCGAACGAGAGCCTCCTGCTGGTGGAGTGCATCGGCGGCCTCGACCTCGGCCGTCACGTCGCGGAGAATGCTCAGGACTTCGTCGGGCCCAGTAGAGACGAGTCGGACCTCGCGGTGCTTGACCGAGCCGCCTAGCTCCACCTCGTAGCGGTACGTGGTGGGCTCGCCCGTCCCGCGGAGCCGGGCGACGGCATCCTCGAAGTGGGCCCCGAGAGGTGGCGCCACCACATCTTGCAGGCGCCGTCCAAGCACGTCCTGTGGGAAGGTCTCGGTTCGGAACGCACCTGGGACGTGGAAATCGAGCACGAGCCCGTCGTCGCGGAGCCGCGCGATCACGTCGGGGAGTGCGCCGAGGAGTGCGCGGAACCGGGCTTCGCTCTCGCGGAGGGCCACTTCAGCCGCTTTCCGTTCGGTGACGTCGCGCGCATTGATGACCCCGACCGGCGCCCCATCTGGACCGGTCACCGCCCGTCCGACGGCTTCCATGTAGAGGATCCCGCCGTCTTTCCGCACCGCGCGGTACTCCAGCGCGCGTGTGGTCCCTGGCTCGCTGACAGCCTCGAAAAAGGCGGCCGTCAGCGCATCGAGGTCGTCCGGGTGCACGGTCTCAAATGCGCTCCGACCGACGAGGTCGTCGGGCATGTAGCCGAACTTCTCCTCGACCGAGGGGCTGACGTAGACATACGTCCCCATGGCGTCGAGCACGGCAACGACATCGAACGTGTGCTCAACGAGGAGCCGGTAGCGTTCCTCGTTCCACGCCCGGGCGGCAGAGGCGGCGTGACGGGCGTGCGCACGTCTGAGCGCTTGCTGGAGCGCCACCGGATCCCCGAGCGACGCCGCAGGGACCACGTCGCAGGCTCCACTACTGAGCCACGCGACCTCACGCTCGGCCTCGGTGTGCCCGGAGGCGATGAGAACGGACGGGCGGCGCGTCCCGGCACGGAGCCAGACCTCAAGCTGGTTCGGCGCCGCGATGCTCTCGTCTACGATGACGATGTCGCACCCGCAACCTTCGAGGGCCGCTTCGACCGCGCCCCACGACGGGGCCGTAACGACGTCGACGGCGTCCGCTGCT
>DASVSE010000082.1:0-8587 GCA_036388235.1 Rubricoccaceae bacterium
TCCGGACCTCGATCGGTGTCCCAGACGCGGGCGGCGTGTACGCGATCCTTCCCCTCCCGAGCGGGCGCCTCGTCGCCTACGGCCAGGGCAACATTTTCGTCTCCGACAACGGGGCCACGACGTGGACACGGACGCTCAACCTGTTCTCCGGGTACGACGACGCGCTCGTGCTCGGCGGCGACGGCACGCTCTACACCGGCAACGACGGCGGCCTCTTCCGCTCGGTCGACAGCGGGCAGACGTGGACGCTCGTCTCAGCCACGCTCGGCCAGAGCCAGTCCGTCCGGGTGCAGGAGATTGCCCAGGCCGGCGGCCGGCTCTACGCGGCGGCTGGCGGTCTCGTCTTCCGCTCGGCCGACGGCGGCGCGACGTGGGCTAGCGCCCAGATTCCCCTTCCGTTCGGCAACACCGTGGAGGTGCTCCACGTCGACGCCGACGGCGCCCTGTGGGTCGGCGCGAGCTACGGCCTGTATCGCTCGACCGACGGCGGGGTGACGTTCGTGGACCACAGCGCCGGCCTCTACGATCCCAGTGTGACCGACATACTTCCGCTCAGCGCGGGCACCCGGGCTGGCCTTCAGGGGACCGGCGGGCTGCTCGTCGCCACGCAGGGCGGGGGCGTCTTTACGGTCGGCGTCGGCGGTACGGCCGGCGAATGGGCAGCGGACGACCTGTCGGTGCTCCAGATCGACGCCTATCCCAACCCGACGGCCGGCCGGCTCACGGTCGCGACTACGCTGGGGGCCCCCGGGAACGTGTGGATTGGCGTGTACGATGTGTTGGGACGCCGCGTGTCTACGGTCGTGGACCGCGCGCTCGGTGCCGGCCGCCACACGTTCCCGCTCGACGCCTCGTCACTGCCGGCGGGCATCTACTCGCTCCGGATCGAGGCCGGTGGGCGTTCGGCCGTCCGCACGTTCACCCGGCTCAGGTAGCCGATGCGGTCGCTCCGCCACACATCTCTCCAGTCCTGAAAGCACGCTGACAAAGACTGCAGGCCCGGCGCCCACCGAGCCAGCGGTCAGGCGGTCATCCGGCTGGCGTTGAGGAAGCCATAGAGCGTCCCCGGCAGGTCCGCAAGGCGCATCAGCTCCATGCTCCACTGTGGAAACAGGCGCTCGTCCGTGCCCGTGAGTGTGGCAGCCGGGCCTTCTGCGAGAACCTGTACGTCGGCGTGCCGGTTGTCGATGCGGATCCGCGCATACGCCGCCCGGACAGCGTCTTCTGGGCCTTCAAGCCACTGGACAAACTGCCCCGGCACGTCGGGCAGGCGCGTCAGCTCGCCGTACATCAGCAGGCCCGTGACGCCGTCTGAGGCGTTGCGGGGGACCGAGGCGCTCAGAATTCGGTCGAGGTCGCCGCGGGTCTGCGCGAACCGCGCGTCGGACTGGTACAGCAGGGCGTAGACGGGCGTGCTCACAGAGGCGGGAGGGCAGATCAGGGCCTCACGATACGGATCACATGTGCGCTTTCTGCGGGCGGTGCTTCGCAATCAGGGATGCCCTGACGGCGATCACCGCCGCGAGCGCGAGCGCCCCGACGGGCAACGTCTGGACGCCCGCACCGTGTACGATCAACGCCGCGACGGCCCCTGCCGCGGCAACGGCAGCATAGATCTGCCGCCCCCGGGATGGGCGCCCGAACGCGAGCCACAGGTGGGCCGGGAAGGCCCAGAGCAGGTTCAGGTTCGGGCCCGTGACGGTGTGGTCCGTCGCGAACCACAGGAACGCCACGACCAGACCCGCCACGCCCGCGATGCCGAACAGGATCGCATCGGACACTCTCCCGAGGCGCGCGAAGCGGGCGGGCCGCAGGGCGGCCGCGACCCACCCGAGTCCGAGCAGGGCGAGTAGGGCCGGCACGACCGGCTCGGTCCGCTCGGGGACCGAACCCGCCCCGGGCACCCAGAACAAGGTGTCGCGAGACGCCACGAGCGGTTGCCCGCCGACGGTCGCGCGGTCGAGAGCGGCCGCGAGGCCGACCGGTAGAAACGTCTGCTCGCGGTCCGTCGCCGGCCGGTCCGTGGGCGTCCCGACGGCGAGGTTCATCCCGAAGGCGATCGTCGGCGTCCCGCGCGTGTTCTGGTACAGCAACTCGCGGAACGTCGGGTGCGCCGGCGCGGGCGCGAGCGCGACGCGTCCCTGGCCGGACTCGGACGCGGCGCGCTCAATGACGTCGAGCAGGCGCGTCGAGCAGTTGTCGAAGAGGAAGTTGTAGCGGTAGGCCCGATTTTCGGGCTGCGCGTTCTCTTCGAGGTTCGCGAGCAGCCTCTCGGCCGTCGCGGGCGTAAGGGCGAGGCGCTGTTCGATGACGGGCCGCTCGAGAAACTGGTACTTGGCCAGCTCGTCGGCGAACGGCGCCGTGTCGAGGATGTAGTCCAACTGGCCGCGCGCAAAGCGGGCCATAAAGAAGGGCTGGTCGAAGTCGAACGTGCCGAAGTTGTAGGTCCGGTCCAGCCCGCGGGCGTCGCTGCGGAAGCGGAGCGCGCTGTGGCCGAAGAGGCTGTAGACCTCGCGGCCGGGCAGCATCGTCAGGAGCGAAACCGTGAGCGAGTCGGCCGGCTCGGTGGCAGACGGCGGGCCGAGCGGCGGGACGAGCGGGACGGGGGGTGTCTGCGCCGAGGCGGAGGCGGCGAGCAGAAGCAGGGCGAAGAGGCGCATTCCGAAAGGTACCGGGCGACGCACGTGGCGTGTGCGTCGCGAGTAGGAGATGAGAGTGGAACGCACGAACCCGGCCCGCGCGTAAGTGCCTCGCGCCGTGCCGCCCGTCACGCGGGGGCACCCCCGCCGCCCATCTCCAGCCCTCCCTGTGACCCGCCGCGCCCGCACCCACCTTGTCCTCGACCGCCTCCGCGCCGCGATCCCGCGCGCCGAGACCGAACTCGACTTCCGCAACCCGTTCGAACTGCTCATCGCCGTCATCCTGTCGGCGCAGTGCACCGACAAACGGGTCAACCTCGTCACACCGGCTCTGTTCGAGGCCTACCCGACCGCGGCCGCCATGGCCGAGGCAACGGCCGACGACATCCGGCCGTACATCGCATCCGTCTCGTACCCCAACAACAAAGCGACGGCCCTCGCTGAGACGGCGCGGACGCTCGTCGAGCGCTTCGGCGGCGAGGTCCCGCGCGCCCACGCCGACCTGACCACACTGCGCGGCGTCGGGCGCAAGACGGCCAACGTCGTCGTTGCCGTCGCTTTCGACACGCCGGCCATCGCCGTCGACACGCACGTGTTTCGCGTCGCCAACCGCATCGGGCTCGTCCGCGACGCCCCGACGCCGCGGGCCGTCGAGGACGGGCTGGCTCGCGTCATCCCTAAAGATGAGTGGGCCGACGCGCACCACCTGCTCATCCTCCACGGCCGCCAGACGTGCGAGGCGCGCCGGCCCCACTGCGAACGCTGTGTTCTCGCTGTTCCAGCCGATACGGGCGAGACGGTGTGCGACTATTTCGCCGACCTCCAGAAGCTCCCGCCACCGCGGACGGACCTCGACCCGAGCCGCGGGCGCTACTACTCGGCCGCGGCCCGCCGCTACTTCGACACCCCGACGCTGCGTCTGGACCGCCGCGGCGTCGAGCAGATCGCAGACCCGTGGTCGGGTTCGACGAATGTCTTTGACGCGCGCACAGGCAAGACGACGCGTCGGGTCCGCGACTACCGGGTGTGAGCGCCCTGGGGAACAGGCGTCGCCCTCAGTGTTCCAAGCAGCAGGCCGTCCGGCTTACCTTTCCAGAAGCGCTTCCACCCCTGCCATGACCAGCCCGACCGACACCGACGCCCCGCTCTCTGCCTACGAAAAGGCCCCCTCGGACGGCTCGGCGCTGGACCCGCGCTGCATCCCGCAGACGCTCGATGGCGAGCCGCCCGTCGGCGACGAGATCGTTCGGCCGGACTACCCCGAGGAAGACGACCGCAACTGGGGCTTCCTCTTCGAGCGCCAGATGCAGATGCTACCCGGGCGGGCGGGCGCGGCCTACCTCCGCGGCGTCGACACGCTTGGCATGACGGCCGAGCGGATTCCGGCCCTGTCCGACCTTTCGGCCGCCCTCGAACGGACCGGCGGCTGGAAGGTGGCCCGCATCCCCGGTCTGCTCCACGAGCGCGACTTTTTTACGCTGCTCTCGCGCCGTCTCTTTCCCTCGACGGACTACATCCGCGGCTCGGACGAGCTGGACTACACGCCGGCGCCGGACCTCTTCCACGACATTTTCGGCCACATGCCGATGCTGACGGAGCCCGCCTTCGCGGACTTCTACCAGCTTTTCGGGCAGGCCGCGCTGAGCGCCGAGGGCATCGACCGCCAGAGTCTGGAGCGCCTCCACTGGTTTACGGTCGAGTTTGGCCTCATCCGCGACCCCGACGAGATCCGCATCTTCGGCGCCGGCGTGCTGTCGTCCAAGGACGAGGTCGTCCACGCGCTCGACCAGGCCGAGCAGCGGCCGTTCTCCATCGACGCCGTGATCAACCAGGACTACGAGGTCTGGCACCTCCAGCCGGTCCTGTTCGTGCTGGAAAGCTTCGACCAGCTCGTGACCGAGTTCCGCACGTGGGCCGTCGGCCGCGGCCTCTTGGAGGCATGAGCGACTACGTTCCCGTCGACTGCGGCTTCTACGACCGGATCGAGGACGCCGTGCTCCGTCGTCAGCCCGTCGCGCTCGTCCTCGACGGCGAGCGGGCCGTCACTGCTCGCCTGCTCGACGTTGGTGCCCGCGTCGGGGCCGACTGGGTGGACGTCGACGGCCTAGGTCCCGTCCGCCTCGACGCCATCCTCGAGCTCGACGGCGTCCAACGCCCTGGCAGCGCGGCGTGTAGCATCCCGGAGCGCTAGCGACCCAGAATCACTTCTGCCACACGCATCGCCGGGCCCGTCGGAATAAAGCGCGTGGCGGCCGCCTGAACCCGGTTGATGACGCCCGGGACGACGCGGCGACGGTTGCGCGCGAGGCCAGTCAGACCCGCCCGCGCGACCGTTGCCGAAGGCAGGGAGCCCGTCAGTGCGCTCGCGAAAAAGGCAGGCGGCATCCCGGCGCGGGCGCCGAAGCCAGTCGGGACCGGGCCGGGGCACAGGCACGTCGCGTGGACGCCCGAGCCGCGCACCTCGGTGTGGAGCGCGTCCGTGAGTGAGAGCACGTACGCCTTCGTCGCGGCGTAGACGGCGAACGTCGGGGCGGGCACGAAGGCGGCGGTGCTGGCGACCGTCAGAATGCCGCCGTGGCGGGCGGCCAGCATCTCAGGCAGCAGAAGCCGCGCGAGGGCTGTCAGCGAGACCATGTTGAGCATCGCCATCGTGTCGATGTCGTCCGAGGCTGTCTCGGCGAAGCGGGCCTTGATGCCGATGCCTGCATTGGCCACGAGCACGTCGACCCGCTCTCCCAGGCGCGCGACGAGGGCTTCGGCCGCGCCCGCCGCGCCGAGATCGGCCGCGAGCGTGCGCGCCTCACCGCCGCGCGCTCGAACCTCATCGGCGACGGCGTCGAGCGCCGCCTCGGTTCGGGCGACGAGCAGCACACGCGCGCCGGCTGCACCCAACTGCCGCGCGATGTCGGCTCCGATGCCGCCCGAGGCGCCGGTCACCAGGACGGTCCGGCCACGGAAGAACGAGTCGAGCGTCATGGGCCGCGGGATCGGATGCGGGCGCTATTCTACGGCCCGCCCGCCCGCTCCGCCGTGACCCGCCGCGCCCTGCTCGACCACGCGACGGCCCGCCTCGACGCGGCGGGAGTCGACGGCGCGCGCCGCGCGGCCGAGTGGATGCTGGAAGAGACGACCGGCGCGACCCGAATCGCCCTGGTGTCGCAGCCCGACGCCCCCGTCGAGTCCTCCGCGGCCGCTCTGTTCGAGCGGATGGTGCAGCGCCGACTCGCCCGCGAGCCCGTCCAGTACGTGCTTGGCCACGCGGACTTCTACGGCCTTCGGCTGACCGTCACGCCGTCCGTTCTCATCCCGCGGCCCGAAACCGAAGAAGTCGTCGAGGAGGCGCTCCGGCGGATCCGTGGGCAGGAGCGGCCGTGGGTGCTCGATGTCGGGACAGGCTCCGGCGCGATCGCCCTCGCCATCAAGCACGAGCGCCCCGACGCCGAAGTCTTCGCCGTCGACGTGTCGCCCGAGGCGCTCGCCGTCGCGTCGGGCAACGCCGCCCGCCTCGGCCTTGCGGTCACGTTCATCTGCGCCGACGCCCTCCGCCCGCAGTTTGCCGCCGACGTCCCGCCGACGTTCACCCTTCTCGTCTCGAATCCGCCGTACGTGCCCGCGAGCGAGCGCGACGGCCTAGAGCCCGAGGTCCGCGACCACGAGCCCGCCTTGGCCCTGTTCGTCGACGATGCGGACCCGCTGCAGTTTTACCGCGCCCTCGCTGGTCATGCGGGCGCCCTCCTGGTGCTCGGCGGCTGGCTGGCTGTAGAAACGCATGCCGACCATGGCCCGGCCGTCCGTGACCTCTTTGCCGAGGCAGGTCTTAATGGCGCTGAGATCCGACCGGACCTCGCCGGCCGGGACCGGATTGCCCTCGCCCAGAGGCTCATCTGAAGCGGTTCGCCGGAACGCAAAACGCGCCCGCTCCGAACCGGAGCGGGCGCGCCTGGAGAGCCTGAGGGCGGGATCAGGCCCCGCGGCCCGTCTTCTCCTGCAGCTCGTCGATCTTCACCGACGCCTCGGCCTTCGTGAGGTCATCGAGCGCTTCGGGGTCTTCGCCGGCCTGCTGTGCGAGGGTGTGCAGATAGGACTTCTGCGGGCCGGTCATCTCTTCGTCGCCGGTCGTCCACGTGGCGGGGTCCTTGACAGCGGACGGGTCCTTCTGGTCTTCTGGGGTCGACATGGGTCTGGAAAGGCTGGGTGGGAAGGGGAGAGGCGCCCCACAAAGCGGACGCCTCGCGGGCAAGATGCCGATGGGCACTGCCAGCCCTGTGTCGCATCGGGGCCGGGCGCGATCTTCCTGCCTCTCTTCCGCGTCGTGCTGTGACCCTCGGCCTCTTTGGCGGCTCGTTCAACCCGCCCCACGTGGCGCACCTCGCCCTCGCCGAGGCGTGCGCCGACGCGGCGGGCCTCGACTGCGTTTTGTGGGCCCCCGCCCCGAGTCCGCCCCACAAAAGGGCCGCGGGCCTCGCCGAGCCCGAGCACCGCCTCGCGATGACCCGCCTTGCCATAGCCGGCAACGCCCGCTTCGAAGTCTCCGATATCGAGTTCCGCCGGCCCGGGCCGCACTACACCGTCGACACGCTCCGCGTCCTCCGCGACGAGCATCCCGGTGCCGATTTCGCCCTCATTGTCGGTGGCGACAGCCTTGCCGGGTTCGCGTCGTGGCACGAGCCCGAGGAGATCCTGCGGCTCGCGCGCCTCATCGTGTACCGCCGGCCGGGCACGGACCTCGCGGACATCGCGCCCGACATTCTCGCCCGCACGACGGTCGTGGACGGCCCGGCGCTCGACCTGTCGGCGAGCGAGCTTCGAGCCCGCATCGCGGCCGGCCGGAGCGTCCGCTACCTCGTCCCCGACGCCGTCCTCTCCTACCTCGCCGAGCACTCGCTCTACGCCCCGTGACCCCGACCGAAAAAGCCGCCGGCCTGCTCATCGTCCGCCTCGGCAACAACCTCCCGCCGGCCCGTACGGCGGACGAGCAGGCCGACAGCGTGGCGCGGCTGCTCGGCGAGCACCCGGTTGGCGGGCTCATCCTGTTCAACGGCCGCTGGCCCGAGACGCGCGAGACCCTGATGCGCCTGCAGGCGCACTCGGACGCCGGGCTCCTCGTCACGACCGACATGGAGCGCGGCTTCGGGCAGCAGGCCCCCGGCGCGACGGTCTACCCGCACGCCGGGGCCTTCGCGCGCCTGCCCGATCCGGACGCCGAGGCGGCCGTGCGCGAGATGGCTGCGCAGTCCAGCCGCGAGGCCCTCGCCGCGGGCGTCCACGTGACCTACTCGCCCGTCGCGGACGTGGACCGCAACCCGGCCAACCCGATCATCGGCGCGCGCGCCTACGGTCCCAATCCCGAACGCGCCGCCCGCCTCGTCGCCGCGTTCGTCGCCGGCGTCCATGACGCGGGGCAGATCGCGACGGCCAAGCACTTTCCCGGTCACGGTGGGACGTCGGAGGACTCGCACGCGACCACGCCGACGGTGACCGACAGCCGCGAGGTGCTGGAGGCGACCGACCTCGTTCCGTTCCGCGCCGCCGTCGCCGCGGGTGTCGATGCCGTCATGACGGCCCATATCGCGGTTCCCGCACTCGATCCCTCGGGCCTCATCGCGACGCGGTCTGCCCCGATCCTCCGCGGTCTCCTCCGCGACGAACTGGGCTTCAACGGGGTCGTGGTCACGGACAGCCTGCAGATGGCGGGCGCCAAGGAGGCGGACCGGACCGAGGCCGATCTCGCCGCCGACCTGCTCGCTGCCGGCGTGGACCTTTTCGTCGACGCCGTCGACCCCGCCGCGCTCATCATCGGCCTCGGCCGAGCCGTCGAAGATGGGCAGCTGGACGAGGCGCTGCTCGACGCCGCCCTCGCGCGCGTGCAGCGCCTCCGCGCCCGCCTCACCGCGCGGTTCGGCGCGGGACTTTTCCGCGACCCCGGCCTTGCCTATGGTCCCGAGACC
>DASVSE010000083.1:0-5439 GCA_036388235.1 Rubricoccaceae bacterium
AGGCGCGGTCCGGGCGCGGCGCCGTGGCGTCGGTGCACGCGGCGGCGGTGCACGTCGCGAGCACGAGGAAGACGGCCGGGCGCAGGCGCGCGGGCGGCGTCCGCCGGGCGGGCGTCCGACGGGCCGGCGTCTGCACGGGCGGGGGGGGCGTCATTCCGGAGTCTACGCCGGGCGGCGCGGCGCGGCGAGGGGCCGCGCGGTGCCCCACCCTCCGGGCGTGCGGCAGCGTGCAACACAGCGGAGGCATCAGGCGCTGACTCAATAACAGGGTGCACTGCCTCAATGGCAGCGTGCAGGCTATCAGCGGCACCGCACAGCCAATCAATGGCATCGTGCAGGCGATCAGCGGCCTCGTGCACCGAATCGGTGGCCCTATGCACTCGATCGGTGACATCGTGCACGCAATCGGTGGCCCGTGCAGTCGATCGGCGGCATCGTGCAGCGAATCGGTGGTCTGGAGGGTGCGTGAATGGACGTGCCCAGACGTACGTTCGCGGCTCTACTCACCGACTCCGACCGCGATGACCCAGCGCCAGGCCAATACCTACCGGATGTACCGCGACGTGCTCGAACTGATGGACCGCCGGCCCGACCTCTGGACGGGCGACGAGGCGGCGGAGCCGGCAGTTGCCGCCTTTCGGGAGGCCGTGGAGGAGACTGCGGACATCGAGAAGGAGCGGAGCGCGATGGGGACGACGGGGCTGACGAAGGACAAGGCCGCGGCGCGCGACGCGATGGAGGCCGTCGCCCTCCGCGTGGCCCGTGCGACGCGGGCCTACGCGCGGGCAACGAAGAACGGGGCGCTGTTCGACGCCGTCGACCTCACGCCGACAGACTTCGACCGGGCGACGGAGGCCGACGCCGTCGGGCTGGCCGAGCGGGTGGCTGGGGCGGCCGAAGGCGAGCTTGGGGCGCTGGCGACGTACCGCGTCGCGAAGAAGGACGTTGAGGCGGTTCGGGCCGCGATCGCGGCGTTCGGCAAGGCCGCGCCGGCCGTGGGCGCGACGGGCGGGCAGCGCGAGGCGCGGACGCGGTCGATGCGGACGGCGTTTGCGGCGGCGGACGAGGCGGTGCTGACGCAAGACGACGTGGTCGAGGGCGTGATCGACGACGCCGCGTTCACGGCGGAGTACCGGCGCGTGCGTCGGACGGACGACCGGTAGCGGGCCTTCTCTCTGGTGTGACCGATGCGGTTCTGCGCGCTCGTCCTGCTCCTTGCTGGTGCTGCTTCGGTGCGGGCACAGACGTTCCCGGCGCCGGGGACGGGGCCGTACACGTGGCAGCGCGTCGCCGACCGGCCTGTCTCTGCCGAGGGCTTCATGTTCACGTCTAGCGGCAAGCTCCTCGGCGCGCTCGACACCCTCTTCGTCTTCGAGCCCGCGCCAGACGGGCCGCCCGCCGGCCACTGGCGCCCCTTCTCCCGCCGCCGCGTCGATAGCGCAGCGTTTCTCGCCCTCGACGCCGAGGCTGATACCGTCGTCTCGGTGTTCAGAAATGCCTATCTCCAGCGGACCATCGACCGCGGCGTGACATGGCAGCCGGTCTTTGGCGGACCAAACGATCCCAGGGGGTTCACGAACGAGCCCGAGTCCATCTTCGAGATCCCTGCGCCCGAGCCTCACGCCCGCCGCCTGCTCGCCGGCGCCGGCACGACGTCCGGCATCAGCTACAGCGACGACCGCGGCGCGACGTGGCGCCTGCCCGACCTCTCGGCCTTCCCGGTCTCCCCGGGCAACTTCGTCGACTTCGGCGCTTACGCCTTCCGCGTTCTGCCGTCGGGCCGCATCCTCGCCAGCGGCCAATGGGGCATCGCCACGACCGACGACGGCGGGTCGTCGTGGGCGCCGACACCGCTCTTCAGACCCTTCGGCTACGAGACGTACGGCCTTGCAGCCCTCGCGACGCCGGGGAGCGTCCAGACGGGCGCTCCTGCCTGCGGCCTGCCTGACGCCAACCTCTGCGACGGCGCGGTGACGATTGGCATCGACGCGACGCAGCCCGGCACGCAGGTCTGGCGCACGAACAATGGCGGGCGGACGTGGTCGGCGCCGGTGGCGCTGCCGGAGCCGCGCGACGGGCTCGGGGCGGGCTACCCGGCGGGCGTGGTCGCGCTGGGTGTGGAGCCGAGCGGTCTCGGGCGGGCCGTCGTGATCACAGGACGAGGTCTGGTGTACCTCACGCGCGACGGCGGTCAGTTGTGGATGGCGGTCGGCCGGATGCCGATCACGCAGGACAACAACTGGGCGCGGTCGGTGAAGCTGGGTCCGGACGGTCACCTGTGGGTGGGGACAGTCAACGCGGGACCTGTGCGGGCGTGGATGTACCGGACGGCGGAGCCGGCGGAGGCGGCGTTTGCGGTGGCCGGCGAGGCGGGTCCACAGGGCGCGTCGGGCATGGGCCTGTCGGTGCGTCCGAACCCGGCGTCGGGGCGCGTCGAGATCGCCGTGACGCTGGCCGAGGCGGGCGACGTGCGGGTTGCCGTACTCGACGTACTCGGGCGCGAGGTCGCCGTCGTGCTCGACAGGGCCGCTGCGGCGGGCGAGGCGGTCGTTCCCGTCGAGATAGGGGGGTGGCCGGCCGGCGTGTACGTCGTCCGGGCCGTCGCCGGGACGCAGACGGCGACGGCGCGGCTCGTCGTCGTCCGCTAATCAGGCGCCGCGGACGAGGCGGGCGACGATGTCCTCGGCCGAGACGCCCTCGGCCTCGGCGGCGTAGTTCGTCACGATCCGGTGCCGCAGGACCGGCAGGGCTGCGCGGTCCACATCGTCCGCGGTCGGCGTGAGGCGGCCGTCGAGGAGCGCGAGCGCCTTGGCGGCGAGGACGAGGACCTGGCTTGCGCGTGGGCCCGCGCCGTAGCTCAGCCACTCGGTCACGAACGGCGGCGCGCCCTCACGGCCCGGCCGCGTGCGCGCAGCAAGTCGGACGGCGTGCTCGACGACCGAGTCCGCGACGGGCGCGTTGCGGACGAGCTGCTGGTACGCGAGCAGGTCCGCGCCCGAGAGGACGGGCCGGATGGGCTCGGGGGCCGCGCCCGTCGTCTGGCGGACAATGGCGACCTCGTCCGCGAACGGCGGGTAGTCGAGGTAGAGCGTGAACATGAACCGGTCGAGCTGCGCCTCGGGGAGCGGGTACGTGCCCTCCTGCTCGATGGGGTTCTGCGTCGCGAGGACGAAGAACGGCTTGGGGAGGGCGAGCGCCGTGCCCTGCGCGGTCACGTGGCCCTCCTGCATCGCTTCGAGAAGCGCGGCCTGCGTCTTGGGCGGCGTCCGGTTGATCTCGTCCGCCAGGACGACGTTCGCAAAGAGTGGCCCTTCGACAAAGCGGAAGCGGCGGCGGCCCGTCTCGGGGTCCTCCTCGATAATCTCCGTCCCCGTGATGTCGCCCGGCATGAGGTCCGGCGTGAACTGGATCCGGCTGAACGACAGGTCCAGGGCCGAGGCGAGCGAGCGGATGAGGAGCGTCTTGGCCAGCCCGGGCACGCCGACGAGGAGCGCGTGCCCGCGCGCGAGGAGCGTCACGAGGAGCCCCTCGACGGCGTCCTCCTGCCCGACGACCTGCCGGGCGATCTCGATCCGGAGGCGGCGGGCGGCGTCCGCGAGCTGGGCCGCGGCGCCGGGGTCGGTCGGGTCGATCATGGCGTGCTCGCCGTCGGCGTGGCCGCGACGTAGCGGTCGGTCGCCCGGATGTCGACGTAGGTCGAGCGGCGCAGATCGTCCACCCACTCTCGGAGGACGGTCTGGCGCTTTTCCTGGAGCGCGTACTCGGCGAGGAGCGTGTAGTCGTCGGCGAGCGAGAGCGTGTGGGCGGGCGTGCGCTTCTGGAGCAGGACGAAGTGGAGGACCGGCGTGCGGTTGGCGTCGAGCAGCTCGACGGGCGCGATGCCCGAGACCTCGCCGACCGTCATCGTGTCCACGGTCGCCTTCCAGCGGGCGCCGAGGGCGTCGAGGCGCAGGTCGCGCTCGCCCGTCGAGGGGTCCGAGACGAAGCCGCCGCGGGCGGCCGAGTAAGGGTCCTCGGAGTGGCGACGGGCAATCGCCTCGAAGGGGACGCGGCCGGTCACGACCGAGTCGCGGAGCGTCGTCAGGAGCGTGCGGGCCGAGGCCTCGTCCACGGCCGCGCGCGAGACGGGCGTGAGAATGTGCGAGAACGAGACGCGGTCGCCCGTGCGCTCGTCGAGGCGGATGACGTGGAAGCCGAAGCTGGACTCGACGACCTGCGAGAGGCCGCCCGGCTCCAGGGCGGCGGCGGCGGCGGCGAAGGTCGGGTCGAGGTCGCGGAGGTTGAAGTTGCGGTAGGAGCCGCCGTTCTTGGTCCCGTCGCGGTTGGTGTTGCCGGGGTCCGTCGTGTGGCGGTTGGCGAGGTCGGCAAGCGTCGCCTGGCCGGAGGTGATGGAGTCGCGGAGGGCCTGCGAGAAGGCGCGGGCCTGCGTGCGCGCCTCGGCCGGCGGCGCGGGCGCGCGGACGACGTGGGCCACGCGGACGAGTTCGGGGATCTCGGGCCGGCGCTCGGCCGGAATGCGGTCGAACCACGCCTCAACCTCGCCGGGCGTCGTCGCGACGGCGCGAAGGCGGCGGCCGCGGTAGCGCTGGAGCAGGATGTCGTCGCGGACGTCGGCACGGATGGACTCGCGGATGCCGCTCACGGGCCGGCCGTAGGCCTCGACGAGTGCCGCCTCGGAGCCGACCTGCTGGACGAGCGTCGCGAGGTTGCGGTCGACTTCGGCGTCGATCTCGGCCTCCGTCGCCGTGATGGTCGTGTCGCGGCGGGCGTTGTCGATAAGGATCTGGCGGTCGAGGAGCTGGTCGAGCGAGCGGCTCCACAGGTCCGGCGTGACCGAGATCGGCGGCTGCTGGGCCGCGGCCGTCTGCTGGGCGAGCGCGTCGACCTCGGAGTACAGCACGACCTGGTCGCCGACGACGGCTGCGATGCCGTCGAGGCGGGCGCCGGGCTGGACCGGCTGGGCGGAGGCGCCGGCCGAGAGGGCGACGAGGACGAACAGGGCAAACCCTGACTGGGCGAGACGGCGCATGGACAGCGAGAGAGGACGAAAAAAAGGCGGCCGGCTAGCGGACGCGAAGGGCCGAGCGGGCGACGGCGTCGGCCCGAAGGCGTTCAACGAGCCGGGCCGCGGCATCCGTGCGCAGCCCGACGCCGAGGCGCTCGGTAATCTCGTCGCGAACGGCCGCGAGCGGCAGCACGACGTCGGCCGGGTAGCGCTCGGCGAGCGAGACGATGTGAACGGCGCCCGGATCGGTGGTGTCTTGGACCGTCGCCACCTCGCCTGGGGCGAGGTCCGCGACGGCCTGCCCGAGGGCCGGGTCGACGGCGGCGAGGCTGGAGAGCGGCACGACCGACCGGGCGAGGGCGACGGCGCCGGGGGCGTCGGTCGAGAACTCGCGGGCGGCGAGCAGGAACGTCGAGTCGGGCCGGGCCGACGCG
>DASVSE010000084.1:0-2291 GCA_036388235.1 Rubricoccaceae bacterium
GGCTACCGGGCCCTCTTCTTCTCGCGGCCCAAGGAGGACGGCGGCGGTGACCTCTTCGACTGGACGCGGGCGCCCGACGGCTCGTACCTGTTCACGGTCGGCGACATCATGGGCAAGGGCCTCCAGGCCAAGTTCTACGCCTTCTCGTTCCTGTCGTACATCCGGAGCACGATCCACGCGATGCTCCACACGACGGTCTCGCCGGCTGCACTGATGGCGCGCGTCAACGAGATGCTCATCACGGATCAGGTGCTCGAGGAGACCTTCGCATCGCTGCTGCTGATGCGCTGGGAGCCGGAGACCAACCGCGTCGTGTACGCCAACGCGGGCCACTGCCGCCCCATCCTCGCCACGCCGCAGGGCCCGGGCCTCGTCGAGTACTCGGACCTCATCCTCGGGCTGGACCCGCAGACGGAGTACGTGGACCACTCGTTCATCCTGCCGCCCGGCTCGGCCCTGCTCTGCTACACGGACGGCCTCAACGAGCAGACCATGCGCAACGGCAACATGTTCGGCGAGCCCGGCGTGGCGATGGCCGCGCAGGCGGCGCTCGAAACGACGACGCCGGTCCACACGCTGCTCTCGTGGCTGCTGCGCCGCAGCGAGAAGCCGCACTTTGACGACGACGTGCTCGTGTTCTGGCTCCAGCGCGAGGCCGAGGCAGCGAGCCGAGTGGCTGCATAGAGCGAGACGGCTGGGCAAAATCCGAGAGCCATGAGCGTCGGGACACCGTGGCCTTTACCTTCGCGCAAGCAACGCCGCCGTGGGCCACTCCCGGTGTCCCGCATCTGCGGACGTGTGGTGTCCCCCCGCTCTCCCTCAGTTCCGATGCGACCACGTCCCTCCACGTCCGCCATCGTCCAGTCGGCGTTCGTGATGGTGTTCGCGCTCGGAGGAGTCGCGTGCGGAACGTCCCGGCCGACCAGCTCCGACGGCTACTCCGTCCGCGAAACGTCCGACGGGAATATCACGATCTCGGTTGGCGAGGACGCGAGCGTTGAGACGATGACCGCGGCCCTGATGGCGGCCGCGCAACTGACAGCATGGGAGCCGCCCGAGACCGCCCCTCACCTGCGCCAGGTCGAACAGACGGACATGGGCGAGGCCGGGACCATCTACCGGTACCGCATGGACGACGTCCAGGGCCGGTTCGACGTGTACGTGTACCGCCACTCAGGCAGCGTGGAGGCTCAGGTGACTGAGACGAAAACCGCACTCGGGCAGCTGGTCACCGAGGGGCGGATCGAGCGCTTTGCCGTCGTCCGTCCTCAGGAGGCGCAGGAGATCACCTGGAACGGCCACGCCGCCGTGCTCCACCGGGTGGTGTTTAGCGAGACGGTGCGCGGCGCGGCAACCGACTCGTACATGTATCTGCTCGAAGACGACCTGTTCTGGATCAAAGTCCGCGCCTCCATCCCATCGGGCCAGAAAACGGTGGCGGACATGGACGCCCTCGTCCACGGCCTGCTCGGCGCGTCGCCCGACGGAGCGCAGTAGCAGCACGCAGGCAGTCTTGAGCCACGCCCGAGACGCCTAGTTCGCGTTCAGTGGCGCGTCGTCGGGCGCGAAGTCGAGAAAGCGGAGCGGCGCCTCGGCCAGGCCCTCCTCCATTCGGTCCAGCGTGTCGCGGATCTCGCTCGGCGAGTCGCCGCAGGGCCGAGCGGGCTGCCGGGCGATGCCGAGCAGGCCCTCACGGTGGTCGTAGTAGGTCTCGTGCATAAAGCACGACCCGTCGGGATGCGACACGACGCGAAAGCCCCAGAAGGCGATTGCTGCTAGGCCGTCCGCCGTCGTGACAGTCGTCGTGGCGAGGTCGAAGCCGCAGGGCGGCGTAAAGGCGTTGCGGAGCATCGGCGGCGGGGAGGAAGGCGACGGGGCGAGGCCTCGCCAGAGTGAAACCAGAGCGGCTAGAGACCGGCGAGATGCGCCGTGTCGGCCATGTGCACCAGGCGCACCTCCGGCCCGAGGCGCCCGCCGGGCACGTCGAGCACGCTCAGCGCGGCGTTGCCGTGCGGGTAGTCGTGCATGCGGCTCAGGCCGCCGCCGGGGAGCGCGCCCGCGAGGAGGATGCGCAGCAGACGCCGGTGCGAGACGACGAGCACGTCGGCGTCCGGGTACGCCTCACCGAGTTCGACGAGGACGGGCCGGACACGGGCCCAGACCTCGTCCGGCGACTCGCCGCCTTCGACGCGGACGCTCGTCTCGCCGGCCGCCCACTGCTCGTTGAGGCGGTCGTAGGCCGCCGTCGTCTCAGCGTCTCGCGACGTCGGCATAAAGCCGCGCCCCTCGTG
>DASVSE010000085.1:0-6218 GCA_036388235.1 Rubricoccaceae bacterium
GCTACCACGGGTCGGCGCGCTATGACGACGAAGTCGAGATCGAGGCGTCGTTTGCCCAGACGCCGCGCGTGCGTGTCGCCATCGACTATGCCGTCCGCCGCGCGGGCGAGCCGGCCGTCCTCGTCTCGGGGACGACCGTGCTGTGCTTTGTCGATGTCGCGCGTGGACGGCCCGTCGCGGCGCCGGCTGCGGTCATCGAGGCGTTCCGCCGCGCCGAAGACGAGCGGCGCGGTGGCGCCTGACCCCGCCACCCGAGGCGCGCCGGTCGTGATCGTCGGCCTGGGGCCGGTCGGAGCGGTCCTCGCACTCGGGCTTGCACGCTTAGCCGTGCCCGTCGTCATTGTCGAACGCGACGCGACGCCGCACACGCTCCCGCGCGCGGCCCACCTCGACGATGACGCCCTCCGCGTCCTCGCTAACCTGGGAGCCGGGATCGCCGAGGCGATCGTCGCGGACGGCCGCGCCATCGACGGCTTTCGCCTCGTCGACGCCCGCGGACAGACGCTGCTGCACGCCCGCAAGCGCGTCCCGGTGGAGACCGGGTGGCCCACGGCGACGCTCGTCCACCAGCCGACCGTCGAACGTGCCCTGCGCGAGGCCCTTGCTGCGGCTCCGGGCGTCGAGATTCGAGTCGGGCACGCGGTCGAGCACGTTGAGGCGACGCCGGACGGAGCGGTTGTCCACGGACAGGCGCCCGACGGCCCGTTCGCCCTCCGCGGCCAGTTTGTCGTTGGGTGCGACGGCGCGCGGAGCCGGGTCCGCGAGGCGATGGGTGCGCGCCTTGGCGGGGGGCGCTTCGAGGAGCCGTGGGTCGTCGTGGACACGCTCCTGCTTCGCGACGTGCCGCTGCCGACCGACCTGCTCCAGATCGCCGATGCCGCCCGACCGGCGACGTTCGTGCCATTCCCGGGCCGCCGCCGCCGGTGGGAATTCCGACTGCGCCCAGGTGAGACGGCGGAGTCGGTCACGCGCCCCGAGGCCATTCGTGCTCTCCTCGCGCCGCACGTCGATCCTGACGCAGTCGAGGTCGAGCGGGCCGTTGTGTACACGTTCCACGACCTTGCCGCGCGGCCATGGCGGCGGGGGCCGCTCCTGCTCGCTGGCGACGCGGCGCACCAGATGCCGCCGTTTCTCGGTCAGGGCCTCGGCGCCGGGCTCCACGACGCCGCCACGCTCGCGTGGACGCTCGCGCTCGTCTGGCACGGCGTGGCCAGCGATGCCCTCCTGAACACGTTCGAAGCCGAGCGGCGGCCACACGTCGAGGCTACGACGCGGCTGGCCGTCCGCCTCGGGCGCCTCGTCTCGGCCAGTGGGGCGTCGGCCCGCCTTCGCGACGCAGTCCTGCACGCGGCTCATGCCGTCGAACCGCTGCTGCGGCGGCTGATGGAGATCCGCGCGCCCCTGCCTGCGGTCCGGCCCGTGCTCGGGTCGCCCCCGGCCCGGGCGCGCGTTCCGAATGCACGTCTCGTCGGGCCAGACGGCACCAAAACGCGCCTCGACGCGCTTGTCGGCGTGCAGGTCGGCGTCGTCGGAGTCGGCGTGGACGCTCGGGCTTGGGCAGGCGCATCGGATGTGTGGACGCGCCTCGGGGCACGGTTTGTGACGGTCGGCGGGCCAGACGTCGGGGGGCTGACCGACCCTGAGGGACATCTTGCGCGGTGGATCGGGCGGACACCCGCGGTCGCCGTCGTCCGCCCCGACCGCCTCGCATTCGGCGTGTACGGCCCCATCGACGGCGCCCGTGCCGCCCAAGACCTGCACCGCGACTTGCACCTAGCCGGGTAACGGCCGAACCGGGCCGCGCCTCGCCGGTTCACGCGCCTCTCCGCTCCCGTCCCGATGACCCCGTCGCACAAGCTGGTCGCCACGCGCCTCTCGCCCCACATCCGCGACGTCGCCGAGGTCGTCGCAGACGCCGTTCCCGACCCCGGTCCGGGCGAGTTGCTCGTCCGCAACCGCTACGCCGGCGTCAACGCGACCGACGTCAACATCGCCGCCGGACGCTACTCGGCGAACCCGACGCTGCCGCTCGACCTCGGCGCCGAGGCGGTCGGCGTCGTCGAGGCGGTTGGTGAGGGCGTGACGGGCTTTGCGGTCGGGCAGGCGGTTGGGACGATGGGCGTCGGCGGGGGCTACCGCGAGGTGCAGCTCGTTCAGGCCCGGCACACCGTGCCAGTCCCCGAGGCCTCGCCCGAGATGGTGTCGCTGTTCGTAAGCGGCCTCACGGCCTCGATCGGGCTAAGCGTGACGGGCGAGATGACGACCGGTGAGACGGTTCTCGTCACGGCCGCGGCCGGCGGGACGGGCCAGTACGCCGTCCAGCTTGCCCGTCTCTCCGGCAACACGGTCGTCGGAACGTGCGGATCGGACGACAAGGCGGACTTTCTGCGCGAGATTGGCTGTGACCGGCCCGTCAACTACCGGACGGAGTCGCTCGGCGGTGTGCTCCGCGAGGCGGCACCGCGCGGGTTGAACCTGGTCTACGAGTGCGTTGGCGGGACCATGTTCGACACGGCTGTCCAGGCGCTCGCCGTCCACGGTCGGCTCGTCAGCATCGGCTACGTCGGCGAGTATGTGGACGGCGTCGAGCGCGTGACCGGCCCGCGCGTGTACGCGGACCTGCTTCAGAAGTCGGCGAGCGTGCGCGGCTTTTTCCTGCCCCACTTTGTGCGCCACTACCCCGAGCACCTTGCGCGGCTCACGGGCCTGATGGCAAGCGGTCAACTCCGCGTCGAAGTCGACCCGACGGTCTTTGAGGGCGTTGGGGCGGCCGTCGATGCGGTCGAGTACCTGCACAGTGGCCGGAGCCGCGGCAAAGTCGTCGTGCGGCTGTCGTAGCGCGGCCCCCTCCCCTGCCCGCTTCCCAATGTCCGCCTTTCTCCCACGTTTGGCCTCACGGACGAGAGGGCAGTCGGCCCTGCAAGCCGCATGCAGCCTGACCTCGGCGCCGCTGCGGCGTCCGACGGACCCGCCCTTTCTGGCGCCGCGCATGCAGGCTCTGAAGCCCAACAGGTCGCTACCGGCACGCTTCTGCCTCACCGGCGCGCCTTATTCTGGGCGACTGCCCGCTCTGCCGTGACTCCGACCGCTGCTGCTCGCCTTGGCCTCGCCGTCAGCCTCGTCGTTCTGGCGCTCAAGGCGGTCGCGTACCGCCTGACGGGCTCGGTCTCGCTCTATTCGGACGCCCTTGAGTCGGTCGTCAACGTCGCCGCGGCCGCCGTCGCGCTCGTCGCGATCCGCGTCGCGGCCGCCCCGCCGGACGAGAAGCACCCGTACGGGCACACCAAGGCCGAGTACGTCTCGGCGGTTGTCGAAGGCGCGATGATCCTGTTCGCCGCCGTCGAGATCGTGCGGGCGGCGTGGGGCCGCCTCGCCGCGCCGGTGGCGCTCGACGTGGGCGGCGCGGGCCTCGCCGTCGCCGTCGCGGCGACCGTCCTCAACGCCGTCTGGGCGGTCGTGCTCGTCCGGACCGGGCGCGCGCACCGCTCCCCCGCCCTCGTCGCCGATGGGCGTCACCTCTGGAGCGACGTCGTGTCGACGGTCGGCGTGCTGGCCGGCATCGGCCTCGCTGTCGCGACGGGCTGGTGGGTACTCGATCCGCTTCTGGCCATCCTTGTCGCGGTCAACGTCGTCGTGGTCGGCATCCGGCTCATCCGCGAGTCGGTCGGCGGGCTGATGGACGAGAGCATTCCCGTGGCCGAGCGCGAGACGATCCGCGAGGTCTTGCTGGGCGCGATGGGCGAGGCGATCGAGGTTCACGCCCTGCGAGCGCGCCGCGCGGGGCACCACACGTTCGTCGAGTTTCACCTCGTGCTGCCCGGTGAGACGACGGTCGAGGCATCGCACGCGCTCTGCGACCGCCTCGAAGCGGCCGTCCATGCGGCGGTCCCGGCGTCGAGCGTCACGGTCCACGTCGAGCCTGAGGCCAAGGCAAAGGGCCATGGCGGCGTCGTGGTCGTCGGGGCCGACGTGCCGCACACGTTCACCTGAGTACGGCCGTAGTGCGTCTGCATCAGGCGGTGGCGGCCAGATGCACGTAGCCTTGCGCACCCTGCCCGACGCTCCCGTGCTCCGCCTCGCCGCCCTGCTTGTCCTCGTCTCGGGATGCGTTCTCGCCTCGGGGTGCGTCCACAGCCGGCCCGCGACGCTCGACACCGACGCCGGCCGCGCCGACCTCAACGCCCGCACGGCAGGACGCGTCGCGACGCTCCACCTGCATGACGGCCCGCGGGCCATCCGTGACCTCCACATCGGCCCTGACGAGACGACGTGGACCGACCGCCTCTCGGGCGCTCCCGGGTCTGCACCGACGGCCGACATTGCTGCGGTCTCGCTCCGGCGCGGGCGCGTGTGGCGCTCTCTCCTCATCGGAGCCGGTGTGGGCGCAGCGCTCGGCGTGGTCGCAGCCGCGACGGATGAACCGAGCGGGTTCGTTCAGTTCACACCCGCCTTTTACATCGGAACGTTCGGGCTAAATGGAGCGCTCATCGGGGCGGGCGTCGGCGCAGGACAATCGGACCGGTTTGTCGTCAGGCCAGATGCCGGTCTCAGCGTCCGGCTCGATTCGCTCGGCGGGCGCTAGCGCCGTCCGGAGCCGCCGAGGCACGTTCGGGCGCAGGCGTGGCGATCTTGGCGGCCTCCGCCCTCGCCTCCCCCATGGATCTCCTCACCGCTCCCGACGCGCCAGCCGCCGTCGGGCCGTACAGCGCCGCCGTCCGCGCCGGCGGCTTCGTGTTCTGCTCGGGCCAGACGCCGCTGGACCCGGCGACGGGCCGCCTCGTCGAGGGCGACCTCGCGACGCAGACGCGCCGCGTGTTCGACAACATCCGCGCCGTCCTCTCGGCGCAGGGTCTCGGGCTCGCCGACGTGTGCAAGGCGATGGTCTTTCTGACGACGATGGACGATTTCGCGGCGATGAACGATGTCTACGCCGAGGCCTTCGGCGACCACCGACCGGCCCGCTCGACGGTCGCCGTGGCGGGCCTGCCGCTCGGCGCGCGCGTCGAAATCGAGGTGACCGCCCTCGACCGGCCGGCCCGGTGAGCGACGTCGCCGCAGCTGGGCACCCCGCCCCCGACGACGCGTGGGACGCCGAGGCACGCATCCACGCGATGCTCGACGCGTACGGCGCCGCCTTCGAGGCCTACGACGCGCCCGCCATCGCCGCCCACTTTGCCGTCCCCACGCTCCTCGTCCGTGACGGCACGACGACGACGCTCGAGTCGCCGGCCGACGTGCTCGACAGCGTCGAGCGGCTGCTGGACCTGCACCGCGCGTGGGGCGTCGAGACGGCGCGCATCGCCGCGCTCGCGATCGTCGAGACGGCCCCGGCGCACGTCATCGCCCGCGTCGACTGGCGCCTCGGGCGCCGCGCGAGCCGCCTCCGGTGGACCTACACGACGAGCTACGTCCTCGTCCCGGGCAACGGGCCGCTTCCCGCGTCGCCGTTGATTGCCGCGGCCCTCACCCACGACGCCCCGTTCTAGCCCGCCTCGGCGCTCTCGACGCCCTTATGCCCCGTTCCGCCCTTATCACCGGCGCGGCGTCCGGCATCGGACGCGCCACGGCGCAGGCGCTCGGTGCGGCGGGCGTCGCCCTCGTCCTTACTGACATCGACGAGGGCGGCCTCGCCGAGACGGCCTCGGGCCTGGCCCATGCCCGCACGCTCCGCTGCGACGTGAGCGTCGAGGACGACGTCCAGGCAGCCGTCGCGTTCGCCGTCGAAGCCTTCGGACCGCTCGACGTGCTTGTGCAGAGCGCAGGCATCGAGGGTCCCGTCGCACCGCTCGTCCAGCAAACGGCCGACGAGTGGGCGCGGGTGTTCGGCGTCAACGTGATGGGGACGTTTTTCGGGCTCCGTCACGCGCTTCCCGTCATGGCGCGCGGCGGGTCGGTCGTCAACGTGGCGAGCATCGCCGGGCTCAACGCATTCCCGCTGCACGCGGCATACGCGGCGAGCAAGCACGCCGTCGTGGGAATCACGCGGACGGCGGCTGTCGAGTCGGCCCGCGCGGGCATCCGCGTCAACGCCGTCTGTCCGGGCTTTACGGACACGCCGATGGTCGAGGACGGTCTCCGCAAGGCGGGCCAGACCGTCGCCGACCTCACGCGGCTCATCCCCGCGCGCCGCCTCGGCACGCCCGCTGAAGTGGCGGCCGCAATTGCCTACCTCTGCTCGGATGCGGCGGCCTACATCACGGGCCAGACGCTCGTCGTCG
>DASVSE010000086.1:0-5768 GCA_036388235.1 Rubricoccaceae bacterium
TGCCGCGGCTCGCGCCTCGTGCCCGTCGCGACGGGCGGCGGGGCGCCCGCCTTCGCGCAGTACCGCGACGGCGGCGCGACACCGTGGGCGCTCTTGGTGCTGGAGATTGACGGCGACCGCATCACCGGTATGACGTCCTACCTCGACACCGAGGCGCTTTTCCCGCGCTTCGGCCTGCCGATGCGGCTGGCGTGAGAAAAAGTGGGCGCGGACCGATGAGTTCGGGCGGGCGGGCCGGTCTAATCAGAGAACCCACCCCCGCTGCCATGTCGGCTCTCGCTCTCGCCCCGCCGGCCGCCCGGCCCGCGTCACCCCGTGTCGCTCGCCGCGTCGGCGTCGGGATGTCGGCCCTCGCCGTCCTGTTCCTCGCCGTCGACGCGGGGATGAAGCTCATGGCGTCGCCCGAGGCCGTCGCCGGGACCGAGGCGATGGGCTGGCAGGCGCACCACCCCCCGATTCTTGCCGGCCTCCAGATCGCGTGCCTCGCGCTCTACCTCGTGCCGCGGACGGCCGGGCTAGGGGCCGTCCTATGGACGGGCTACCTCGGCGGCGCCGTCGCGTCGCACCTTCGGCTGGACCAGCCGCTGGTCTCGCACACGCTTTTCCCGGTTTACGTCGCCGTCCTGCTCTGGGCCGGCCTCGCCCTCCGCGACGCCCGCGTCCGGGCATTCTTCCTCACCGCGCACTGAGCGCATCATCTTCAGACCCATGTCCGACACGTCCACCCCCGCCGCGCCCGTCACGCTCACGCGTCCCGGCACCGAGCCCGCCACGCGCCACAAGCTGTTCCTCAGCTTGCCCGTCGCCGACCTCCAGCAGTCGGTTCGGTTCTTCGAGGCCCTCGGCTTCGCCTTCAACCCGCACTTCACGAGCGCGCAGGAGACGTGCATGCTCATCGGCGAGGACGCCTACGCGATGCTGCTCACGCACGAGCGCATCGCCGACTTCACGACGCTGCCCCTCGCCGACCCGCGCGTGACGACGTGCGTGGGCCTCGCGTTCAGCGTGGACAGCCGCGCGGCCGTCGACGCCATGATCGAGGCGGCGCTCGCGGCCGGTGGCACGATCTCCGGCGAGCCGCAGGACCATGGCTTCATGTTCTCCCGCAGCTTCGCCGACCTCGACGGCCACGTCTGGGACGCCTTCTGGATGGACCCAGTCGCCGCCGACCCGTCCGCTCATCCGGATTCCACCAGCCCGGCCATCTGATGCTGTCCCCGAACCGCCGCGTCGTTGTCACCGAGTTCATCTCGCTCGACGGCGTCATCGACACGCCGTCGTGGACGGCGCCGTACTGGAACGACGAGATCGCCGCATTCAAGGCCGCCGAGATGGCATCTGCCGAGGCGCTGCTTCTCGGGCGTGTGACCTACGAGGCCTTCGCCGCTGCGTGGCCCTCGTCCACCGACGCTGGCGCGGCCGAGATGAACGCGATCCCGAAGCACGTCGCCACGACCACGCTCACGCAGGACGACCTCGACCAGACCGCCTGGAACGCCCGCTGCCTCGATGGCAACGTGGCCGAGGCGGTCCGCGCCCTTCGGACCGAGCCGGGCGGGGACCTGCTCGTCTACGGTAGCGCTCGCCTCGCCCGGACGCTTTTCGGTGCCGGGCTCGTGGACGAACTGCGGCTCCTCGTTTACCCCGTCGTGCTCGGCGCCGGCAAACGCCTCTTCGAGACCGAACAGGCGACACTCGACTTGGTCGACGCCCGCCCGGTCGGCTCTGGCGTGACCGCGCTCGTTTACCGCCCTGCGGCGTCAGCCTGAGCAGGCCTGAAACGACGCGCAGCGCAGAGCCTTCGGGCTCCGCGCCGCGCGTCACGGTCTGGCAGTGCCGCCTTACGCGTACGTGTTGAGCATCACCGGCATGATCAGCATCAGCAGATCCTCGCCCTCGGCTGCCTCGGCCGGGTGCACAACGCCGGCGCGGTTGGGCGACGAGAACTCGAACACTGTGTCCTCGCCATCGACGTTCTGGAGGACTTCCAGGAGGTACTGCGAGTTGAAGCCGATCTCGAGCGCCTCGGCGGCGTAGTCGCACAGCACACGCTCCTTCGCTTCGGACGCCCGCTCAACGTCCTCGGCCGACACGTCGAGTGCGTCGGGCGCGAGCGAGAGGCGGATCTGGTGCGTCGTGCTGGACGAGTACAGCGCGACGCGGCGGACGGCGGCAAGCATCGCCTCGCGCCCGACGGTCAGCTTCTTCTCATTCTCGACCGGGATGACGGCCTCGTAGTTCGGGTACGGGTCCTCGATAAGGCGGCCCGCGACCTGCGTCTCGCCAAAGTCGAAGCCGACGTAGCCGCCGGCCGTGCGGATCGTGCACGCGCCGTCGGTCGCGGCCTTGCGGGCGAGCCCGAGCGCCTTTTCGGGAACGATGACGTCGAGCGGCTCCGCGGCCGTGATCTCGGTCGTCTTCATGCGAACGAGGCGGTGGCCGTCCGTCGCGACGACCGTCGAGCCGTCGGGGCGGATCTGGAAGAGGACGCCCATCATGGCCGGACGGAGCGCGTCGCGGCTGGCCGCGAAGGCCGTCTTGTCGATGGCGCGCTTCACGAGTGCGCCCGTCGTCTCGACGGCCGTCGCGCCGTCGAGGCTCGGGAGCGCGGGGTAATCCCCGCCGTCGAAGCCGACCATCTTATAGCGTCCCTGGTCCGTGGTCAGCTCGACGTTGAACTGGGCATCCGTGGTCACAGTCACGGGCAGGCCCGGGAGCGCGCGCAGCGTGTCCAGCAGGCGCCGCGCCGGGACGGCGACGCGCGGCCGTGCAGCACCATCACCGTTCGTCTCGAAGCGCACGTTGAGGCGCTGCACGATGGACACCTCGAGGTCCGTCGCCGAGATCACGAGCCGGTCCTCGTCGCGCTCGAAGAGCACGCACTCCAGAATCGGGAGCGTGCTCTTAGACGGCACAGCCCCGTTGACGGTCGAGAGGGCGCGGAGCAGCTCGGCGCTGGAGACGGTGAACTTCATCGGTCGCAGGGGAAAAGACGTGAACGCAGTATCGGGCCGTTGGTGCCGTCGCACAAGGGCACTGGGGACGGCAACCGGGGAAATCTCGCCCGGATCGCCGTTCGCCGCTCGGAGAGCACCCGGCGTCAGCGCTGGTGCAGGTCCAGCTTCTTGCGGACGGCCGAGACCATGTCCCGGAAGCTCGGGTCGGTGTCGATCTGGTCCGAGACGGACTGGACGGCGTGGATGACCGTCGAGTGGTCGCGCCCGCCAAAGTGCAGCCCGATGGTCTTCAGCGAGTGCTTGGTGAGCTGCTTGGCGAAGTACATCGCCACCTGCCGGGCCTGGACGATCTCGCGCTTGCGCGTCCGCGCGCGGACCAGGTCCTCGGGGATCTTGAGGTACTCGCACACGACGCGCTGGATCTCCTCGACCGACAGGTGCGGACGGCTCTCCTTGACCAAGTCGCGCAGGACCTCGCGCGCCAGCTCGACATCGATCTCGCGGCTCGTGAGCGCCGCATGCGCCTGAAGCCGAATGAGGGCCCCTTCGAGCTCGCGGATGTTGGACTTCACGTGCGTCGCGACGTACTCGATGACGTCCTCGCGGACCCGCGTCCCGTCGTCGGTCGCGCGGCGCTTGAGGATCGCGATGCGCGTCTCCAGCTCCGGCATCTGCACGTCGGCCGACAGGCCCCACTGGAAGCGCGACAGCAGGCGCTCCTCGATGCCAGCGATATCGCGCGGCGGGCGGTCCGTCGAGAGGACGATCTGCCGGCCGGTCTGGTGCAGCTCGTTGAAGATGTGGAAGAACTCCTCCTGCGTCTTCTCCTTGCCGCCGAAAAACTGAACGTCGTCGACGATCAGCAGGTCGATCTGGCGGTAGAACTGCGAGAACTCGGCGATGCGGTTGTTCTGGATCGACTGGACGAACTCAGCCGTGAACGTCTCGGACGAGACGTACCGGACAGTCCGCGCGTGGCCATTGGCGAGCGCATAGTTGCCGATGGCCTGAATGAGGTGCGTCTTGCCCAGCCCGACGCCGCCGTAGATCAGGAACGGGTTGAACGCGGTCGCGCCCGGCTGCTGAGCGATGGCCCACGAGGCGCTCCGGGCGAGGCGGTTGCAGTCGCCTTCGATAAAGCGCTCGAACGTGTACGACGCGTTGAGGTGCGCATCGACATCCATCTGGCGGATGCCAGGGATGGCGAACGGACTCGCCGGTCGGGCCGTCGCGATGGATGCCGTTGCAGCAGACCTCCCGCCTGGGCGGGGGGCGTGGCGTGGGTCCGGACGTGCCGGCCCCGGTGGCCGCGGCGCATCGGGCCGAGCACCGCCTGTGTCTCCGTGTGTCGGACGAGGCTCTGGCACCGTCCTGTAGGGCGCGTCCGGCGTGCCTGTGGTGATCCCCTCGGGAAGCTGGAACGGCGGCGTGCCCTGCGGCGGCGGCACGTTCGAGGGCTCACGCGCGGGCAGTTTCATCGACGCGCCCGACCGACCGGGCGCGGCGGGCTCGTCGCGCTCAATGACGATGTCGTAATACAAACGGCCGTTAGGACCGAGTACCTTCGTGATCGTCTTGCGAAGCAGAGCGAAGTAGTGCTCCTCGAGCCACTCGTAGTAGAAACGGCTCGGCAACTGGACCGTCAGGCGCAGTGCGCCGTCCTCGGTCTCCAGCCCGACCGCGCGGAGCGGCTCGAACCAGGTTCGGAAGCTCTGGCGACTGATGTTGTCCCGGATGATTCCAAGACACTCAGCCCACACCTCGTCGCGCGATCGGTCCATGCGGGGAAGTGTGTGGGGGTGAGGTGGGACGCGGAAGTTCGCGATGCGGCAGGGAAAGATGTGCCCGCACCAGGGACTTCACGCGAGGTTATCCACACGCCAGGACGGCACTGCGGATCCCCTGAAGGGCCGATCCGCCCCCGAGTGGACAAGTTGTCCACGACAGAGAAAAGAAAAGCGCCTGGATTGTGAGACGGTTGCCCCGCAACGGGTTGGCCACTTTGCGTTGAAGCTCCGCTCGCCGACTCTCCGGCTGTTTTGAGTCTCAGAACTCCTCTTTCTGAGGGAGTCGCTCACCGTTGTCCACAGATTGTGAACTTTGCGGCTCTGGAGACGCGCGAACGGCATCAGGAAATACCGGTGAGCCCTCAAACCCGGACGTAAGCGCTTTCGCACCGAGAGTACGACCCCACGGCTTGTGCGACAATGCGCCGTGCGGGATTTCCAACATCACGTGAGGTTCTTGCCGGTGGTGTCTCTGGTCGCCTATTTTCCCTGGCTCCCCGCGCCCGACACGCGGGTTTCGACTGTTCCTTGACGACCGCCCCATGCTTCGGGTCCGTATCGCCCCGCTCTCCGACGGCCTCCACACCGAGACACTGGCTCCGACGCCGGCTGAGCTTGAACTCGACCCCGCACTGTTTTCCGACATTGCTGTCGAGATGCAGCTCTCCGTTGCCACGCGTCAGATTGCCGCCTCGTTCGTGGTTTCGGCAACCGCGCACCTCGTGTGCGACCGGACCGACGAGCCGTTCGACCAGAACGTCCGCGGCGAGCACTCGGTCCTGATCGTTGCGCCGGATGCGCCGATGGCCTCGACCGACGACGAAGACGTCGTCGTGGCCAACGACGACGCGTCACACGCGGACCTCACGGCTCCCGTGCGCGACACGCTCATGCTCGCCCTCCCGCTGCGCCGGATCAGCCCGGCCGCCGAAGCACTCGACCTTCCGACCGCCTTCGGCGCGCCTGCGGCGGACGACCCGGCGGACAGCCGCTGGGCGGCCCTCTCGGCACTCCGTTCCGGGGA
>DASVSE010000087.1:0-1932 GCA_036388235.1 Rubricoccaceae bacterium
GCGGATCTGCGTACACACGGCGTAGATGCCCGCAGCCGCCGCCTCGGCCTGCGTGATGCCGACCGACGCCGCCTCGACGCCGAATGCGCGCACGCCGACCGACCCGGTCACGCCCGCAAACGTCGCCCCCGATCCCCCGCGCGCTGCCGCGTTGCGGGCCGCGATGCGGGCCGTCTGCCGGCCCGTCGGCGCGAGCGGCCAGACGAGCCGCCGACCGTCGACGGGACGCAGCACCTCGGCAGCGTCGCCGCACGCCCAGACGGTCCGGGCACTCGTCCGCATCCCGGCATCGGTCCGGATGCCGCCGCTGTCGCCGATCGCGATCCCGGCCGCGCGCGCCAGCTCGGTCCGCGGCTCGACGCCGATCGCGACGACGACGGCCCCGCACCCGATGATCTCGCCACGGTCGGTTGCCACAGAAGCGACACGGCCGGCCCGGTCGGTCCGCACCTCGACCACGCGCTCGCCGCGGACGGCGACCCCGGACGCACGGACGGCGTCCTGAAGCAGGCCCGTCACGGCGGCCTCGAAGCCCGTCGGGAGGACGCGCCCGGCCGGGTCGAGGATCGTCGCGCGGAGGCCGCGGGCGCACATCGCCTCGGCGAGTTCGAGCCCGACATAGCCGCCGCCGACGACGACGATGTGCCGGACCGGCTCGGTGTCGAGCCACACCCGAAGCTCATCCGCGTCCTCAAGGCTGCGGAGCGCAAAGACGCCTGCAGACTCTTCACCGGGCACGCCGAGGCGGCGTGCCCGGGCTCCGGTCGCCAGGATGAAGCGGTCGAAGCGCTCCTCGCGCACACTGCCGTAGTCGAGCGCCTCGACGGTCAGGCGGCCGCGGGCGGCGTCGAGCGCGGTCACGCGGTGCCGCACGTGCACCTCGACGCCCTTGCGGCGCGCCAGCTCGGCCGGCGTCATCGTCTCAAGCGTAGCGCCCTCCGTCAGGGTCCGCCCGACGTAGTACGGCATCTCGCATGCCCCGACCGACACGTGCGGCGTCTGCTCGAAAAGCACGGCCTCGGCGCCGAGGCGCGACGCTTCGGCCGCGGCTGCGGGTCCGGCGGCGAGGCCGCCGATGATGGCAATGCGCATGTCGAACGCGGGTTCAGAGGTCCGGGTGAAGGGTACGGACATCCGGCAACGCGCCTCGGACCCGGCGAACCTCGCTCCGGGCCTCTCGTACGTCGCTCCCCACCCTCGCACCTCGAATGACGCTCGACCACATCGGCATCGCCGCCGCCTCGTCCGAAACGCGCGCCCTCTTCGAGGCGCTCCTCGGCGCCGCCCCGTACCGGACCGAGACGGTCGAGCGCGAGGGCGTGACGACGGTCTTCTTTGGCGACGGCGGCACGCCCGGGGCCGCGCCCAAGGTGGAGCTACTCGAAACGGACGTTCCTGACTCGCCTGTCGGACGCTTTCTCGCCAGCCGCGGGCCAGGCCTCCACCACCTCGCCTTCGAGGTTCCCGACCTCGCCCGCGCCATCACACGCGTCGAGGCGCTCGGCGTCCGCCTGCTCGGCGAGCCACGCCCGGGGGCGGACGGCAAGCGAATCGTCTTTCTGCACCCCAAAGACACTGCGGGCGTCCTCGTCGAACTGCTCGAAACGCCGCGCGCGGCGCGCGAGACGGTCCACGTCCCCGTCGCGGGCGGCGTCGAGCCCGGCGGGACCGTCGCCGTCCACGTCTCGGGCGAGGGACCGCCGCTCGTCGTCCTCCACGGCGCCCTCGGCTCAACCCGTCTCGAAACCGACCGCCTCGTGCGGTTCTGGGAGCGCCGCTTCCGCGTCCTCGCCGTCGACCTCCGCGGCCACGGGGACTCCTCCCCGCTCGTCTCCGCCCCGACGTGGTCCGAGACTGTGGACGACATCGAGCAGGTGACGGCGCACGTGGGCATCGACCGCTTCCGCCTCTTCGGCTTCTCGATGGGCGGCG
>DASVSE010000088.1:0-3690 GCA_036388235.1 Rubricoccaceae bacterium
CGCTCGCAGAACCTCGGCACGCGGACGCGTCTGCGTGCGGCCGCCGCGCATGTGCTGAACGGCCTGCCGGGCGTCGAACGGCTCGTGCTCGAAGGCGGCGGCGACCTCGCGCGGCTGTGGGCGACCGTTGGCGAGAAGCGCGGACTGGCCGTGCGCGTCGTCGACGCGCAGACGTGGCGGCGGACGCTCCTGCTGCCCCGCGAGCAGCGGTCGGGCGCGGACGCGAAAGCGGCGGCCGACGGCCTCGCGCGGGCGGTCATCGCGTGGTCTGGCGCCGCCGCTCCAAAGGGTGCGCTCCGGCACGACGCAGCTGAGGCGGTCGCAGTCGGGCTGTGGGGCGTGCTCGATGCCGGGTGGCTCACGGCCGTGCCCGAGGCCGTCCGCCGTCGCTGAGCCCTGTCGGGAGCCCGGCCTGGCCCGGCGCGTAGTCTCGCCCCGCCTGCCTTCGCTGTGCCATGTTCGAGATTGAGCACGCCTTCGCGTGTCCCTACTGCGACGCCCCGATCTCGATGCTGCTCGACCCGAGCATCTCGGCGCAGCGCTACGTCGAGGACTGCGAGGTGTGCTGCAACCCCATCGAGATCGACTACGCCGTCGAGCACGACGAGATCGTCCGATTCGAGGCACGCAGCATCGAGCAGTAGCCCGGGTTACGCGTCCGCCAGGGGCAGCGTCACGACAAACGTGGCCCCGCCGCCGGGTGTGTCGCGGGCTTCGAGGTGGCCCTGGTGGCCTTCGGTGACGATGTCGTAGGCCAGCGACAGGCCGAGGCCGGTCCCCTGCCCCGTTGCCCGTGTCGTGAAGAAGGGCTCGAAGATGAGCCCGCGCACGGCCGGCGCGATGCCCGGCCCGTTGTCTGCAATCGTCACCTCGACGGCCGGGCCAGTCTTGCCGGCAAGCAGCCGTGACTCGATGGTGAGCGTCGGCGTCCAGCCATCAGGGGCGCTGGCAGCGTGCTCCGCAAGTGCCGCATAGGCATTGCCGATCACGTTCGCGAACACCCGCCGGATCGCCCCAGCGACAGCCACCGCCTCGGCCCCCGTAGCGCGGTCGTCGCGGACGGTCCGCAGGCCAGCAGGGGCCTGGTCTCGGGTGTCGAGCAGCGCCGCATCGACCAGATCCAGCACCTCGACCCGGCCGCGCGGCCCGCCAACCGTCCGGACATGCTCCAGCATCCCGGTGACGATGTCGTTGGCGCGGCGGGCGTGCTCGTCAATCCGCGTCACGTTCGCGGCGAGCAGGCCGAGCGTCTCGGCCGCGGAGGAAGCGGCCCCGTCGTCGGGGATGGGATTGTCGGCGAGCGTCTGGCGCAGCTCGGCGACAAGGTCCGATGCGAGGCCCGAGAAGCCGACGACGAAGTTCAGCGGGTTGCGGATCTCGTGCGCGATGCCCGATGTGACTCGGCCGAGGCTTGCCAATTTCTCCGTCTGGACCAGCTGCCGCTGCGCCGCCCGCAGCGCGTCGAGCGTCTCGACGAGGCGACTGTTGGCGTCGGCGAGGGCCGCGCTGCGGTTTGCCTCGGCGGCCTGGGCCTCGCGGAGTTGCTCGGTCTCGAAGCGGACCTGCATGGTCTGGAGGCGGCCACGCGTCTGCGCGTCCAGGATGGCCTCGCGGACGGCCATGTGAGAACGCGCATGTTCGAGCGCCCGCGCAGGGTCCCCGAGGGCGCCGTAGGCGTCGACCAACACGGCGTGGACCTGCTCCTCGCGCGGCCGCGCGCCGACCCCTTCAGCGAGCGAGAGCGCCTCCGCGAGCGCCTCGACGGCCTCGGCCGGCCGGCCGAGCGCCACGAGTGCCTCGCCAATGTGGAGCAAGCTCGTGGACTGCGCCTGCCGGTTGGCCGTCCCCCGCCGCCGTGCAAGCGCCTCACGGTGCAGCACTAGGCCCGCCTCGACGTCACCGCGCAGCCGTGCGGCCGTGCCCAGGTCGTTGAGCGCGCGCGACTCGCCGACCGGGTCGTCGAGGTCGTGGAAGCGTGCGAGCGCCGACGTGAGGTGCGCCTCGGCCGCATCGGGGCGGTCGCGGAGAAGCAGGGCCGTCCCGATAGCCGTTTCAGCGCGCGCGACGCCCATCGGCACGTCGAGATCGGAAAAGAGCGCGAGCGCGCCCTCGGCGGCGTCGAGCGCTCGGTCGGCGTCCCCGAGGTCGGCGTAGGCGCCCGCGAGCCCGACGAGCACCCAGCCCTCGGCAACCCCATCGCCGGCATCGCGGATCTCGTCGAGGTTGGCGAGCGCGCCCGACAGGGCCTTTTCGTAGTCGCCAACACTCGCGAGAACGCCTGCGAGCGCCGAGCGGGCGGCGAGGCGTTCGGCGACCATCCCGAGCGCGCTGAAGCGCTCGATCGCGTCGGTGAGCGTCGCGACGGCGTCCTCGTTGTGCGAGAGAAAAAACAGCGCCCGACCGCGTAGCCCGACCGCGTGTGCCTGCGAGACCGCATCGCCGAGTGAGGCCGCGAGCGACGCGGCCTCGGCGGCGATGCCCGCCTGCCGCTCGGCGTCGCGGCCCGGCAAAGCGGCCGCGAGTTCGAGCAGGGCGGCAAGCCGTTCCCGCGAGTCGTCGCCCCCGAGTTCGGCGAGGGCAGCGTCGAGGCGCGCAACCTCGGCAGGCGGCGCCAAGGTAACGGGCAGGATCGACGGGAGGAGTTCCATCGGGTGGGTTGGGTCGCTCTAGGCGCGGAAACGACGAACGAGCGCCGCGATCTCGGCCTCGCTCAGCGACGAAGAAACGGGCGCCGGCGTGCCTGGATCCGGTGCGGTGGTTCGCGCACCTCCGTTTGATGCGCTCGGCATCGGTTCTGGCGTGCGCGGGCTCACCGTTGGTGCCTTCGGGGCCGCATCGGAGGCGCGCGGCCCGGTCACGGGAGCCTCGACGGTCCGGTTGCCGGCTCGGGCGAGCAGGCGCTCCTCGATGCGCTCCATCCACGAACCCGCCGCAGGGGCCGATCCGGGTCGGGCAGGGGTGGGCGCCGCCGCAGGAGTGGGCGCCGCCCGGGCGGCCGAAGACGGAGCCGCAGGCATAGGGCGGCCAGGCCGGGCCACCGGTCGCGGAGCGGCACCGAGGCGCTCGCCCGCGGCGTCGTGGAGAGGATGCGCCTCGAAGGCGATCCGCTTCACGTCGACAAGGTGCATCGGGCCGACGTTGTCACTCGTGATCGAGCCGCCGACGGCGCCCGGCCCGAGCGTCATCGCCGGGAACAGGTCCGTCGTCATGCCGACCGAACCGAGGGCAGCGATCGTGTTGACGACGATGCGCATCGCGGGCTTGTAGAGCGCAAACTGCTCGATGACGCGCTCCGCCGTCGCGTGGAGCGCGAGCGTGTGGCCGACGCCGCCGAAGTGCAGGATCTCCAGGCAGCGCTCGCAGCCGGCCTCCCAGCCGTCGGCGGTGTAGAAGGAGAGGATCGGCGAGAGCGTCTCCATCGAGAGCGGCTCGCCGGGCCCGACGGCATCGACCTCGGCGATGAGCGCCTGTGCGGTCTCCGGGACCGAGAACCCGGCCATCTCGGCGATGCGCCGCGGGCTCTGCCCGACGATGTCGGTGTTGAAGACGCCTCCGGGCTTGATGATCGCGCGGAGCTTCGCAGTCTCGTCGGGCGAGCAGACGTGGCCGCCGTGGGCGCGGAGCGCGTCGAGCAGTTTGGACTTCACCGGCGCGTCAGCGACGACCGAGCGCTCGGTCGAGCACAGCGTG
>DASVSE010000089.1:0-2065 GCA_036388235.1 Rubricoccaceae bacterium
GCTCCGCCGCTGCCCCGCGCCTGCTCCGCATCGAGGTGGAGGGCGCTCGGCGCGGGGGTGGGAGGTTTCGCCGTACGGTGACCTATACCGCCCTCGGAGCGCTCGACGTCCCTGCAACGGCTTCGGCCGAGCTCGGGGTAACGCAGCAGCGGCGCCTGCGGCGCTACACGACCTCGGTCACGGTCGAGGCACGCTACCAGCGCCACCGGGTCGTCCGGCCGTAGCGGTGGCGGGAACCCGACGGGTTCCCGCGGGTTGGCGGCGCACTCGTAGGGAGTAGCCCCCGGACAGGTCGCCACGCGGCCGCCGGGGCAACCGGTCGTCAAGCCGAGCCGCCGGGCGCCAGCCCGACCGTCTCCGGCCGGTTGCGTGCGCCACATGGTGCACCGGCGAGACTACAGCCACCGTCGTCCCGGGCTGTAGTCGGGGCTCGCCATGCGAGCCGAGACGCGCAGCGCGGGGGTCCGATCCTTCTTGCCGTCTCTCCCATGTTTGAAGCTGGCTACCTCCTTTGGAGCGGGTTCGCCGTCATCGTCGCCGTCCTGCTCGCCCTCGACCTCGGCGTCTTCCACCGCTCCGCGCACGCGGTCACGCTCAGAGAGGCGTCCATCTGGACCGCCGTCTGGGTTACAGTCGGCTGCGCCTTCGGGCTCGCGATCTACCTCTTCTGGGGCGACCTCGTCCCGGCGTCGCGCTACACCAACAGCGAGGCTGCGCTGGCCTACTTCACGGGCTACCTCATCGAGAAGGCGCTCGCAGTCGACAACATCTTCGTCTTCGTCCTGATCTTCGGCTACTTCTCGGTACCGCCCGCCTACCAGCACCGCGTCCTGTTCTGGGGCATCCTCGGGGCAATCGCGATGCGTGCGGCGCTGATCTTTGCAGGCGTGGCGCTGATCTCGGCATTCCACTGGGTGATCTACGTCTTTGGCGCCTTCCTCGTCCTGACGGGCCTCAAGATGCTCCTCGTCAAGGAAGGGGGCTTCGAGCCGGAGAGGAACCCGCTCGTCCGCCTCGCGCGCCGGCTGGTCCCGATCACGCCGACCTACGAGGGCGAGCGGTTTTTCGTCCGCCGCCCCGGCCCTGCCGGACAGGCCGTGCTCATGGCGACGCCGCTGATGCTGGTCTTGCTGCTCATCGAGTTCACGGACCTCGTCTTCGCGGTCGACTCGATTCCAGCCATCCTGGCCATTACGCAAGAGCCGTTCCTCGTGCTCACGTCCAACGTGTTCGCGATCCTCGGGCTGCGCTCGATGTACTTCATGCTGGCCGACATCGTGCCGAAGTTCGTCTACCTCAAGCCGGCGCTCTCGGCCATCTTGGTGTGGGTCGGCGCCAAGATGCTTCTCGTGGACGTGTACAAGATCCCGACCGGGATCTCGCTCGGGATCGTCGCGGCGATTCTGACCGTCGCCGTCGCCGCATCCGTGTTGAAGAATCGCCGCACGGCCGTCCCACGGCCAGCCTGAACACGTCGGCCCGTCCTGGTTCGGGACGGGCCGACGGCTGGGCTACGCCGACCGGTACAGGTCGGCCTCCGAAACGACGGGGGCGGCCGTCTCGACAAGCGTGCCGTCCGCCGCGGGCCCGCGGTAGAAGCAGGTCCGGTGGCCCGTGTGGCATGCGGCGCCGCCGACCTGTTCGATCCGGAACAGGAGCGCGTCCCCGTCGCAGTCGACCGCAACCGAGCGGACGTGCTGCACGTGGCCACTTGTCTCGCCCTTGACCCAGACTTTCTCCCGCGAGCGGCTCCAGTACGTCATCACGCCGGTTTCGAGCGTCTGCCGAAGCGTGTCGCGGTTCATGTAGGCGAGCATCAAGACGTCGCCTGTGGCGTCGTCCTGGGCGACGGCGGCGACGAGGCCAGCCTCGTCGAAGCGGGCGGCGTCGAGGAGGGGCTGGGGATCGGAGACGGAAAACGGCATGGGCGCGGACAGTGCTGGTGGCCTGTCCAAACCCGCACGCGCCCGCGCGGAGCCGCCGTCGGCACGTCATCGCAGAGAATGCGCACGCGCGCCGCGTCACTCGAACCGCCCGCCGTCGTATCTCGCCCGTTCCACACGCC
>DASVSE010000090.1:0-14405 GCA_036388235.1 Rubricoccaceae bacterium
GGAGCGAGATCCGGCGGAACGGCTCGGCCGCGTCGCCGGCCGCCTCGCGCCCGACGAGGCGCGTCAGGGCCGGCTTCTCGGCCTCCAAAAAGGCGAGCACCTCGGGGCGCGACGTGCAGGCGCGGAGGCGCGCGAGCAAGCCCGCCGCCGCCTCGGCGTCTTCCTGGACACCTGCCCAGCGCGACTCGGCCTCCTGACGGGCGCGGCGCGTGCGGCGGGCGCGGCCGTAGTACGCCTCGGCGTTCTGCACGGCCGAGCGCGCGGGGTCGAGCGCGATCTCGACCGGCGCCTCGGTCCCCGAGAGCACGTCGGGCAGCGTGACCGTCTCCTGCCCGGGCCCCTGCCCCGCCGCGAGCGCCATCAGCAGGTGCCCGAACGCCTCGTACCGGTCCGCCCGGCTCGGCTGCCCCAGTTCGTCGGCCATGGCGGCTGCGCTCCGCTCGCGGCGGGCGGCAGCAGCCGCAAGCGCGGCCTCGGCCGGACGCAGCGCGGCTAGAAAGCCCCGACTGCCGAGGGCGCGGCGGGCGTAGACGCGCGTGGCCTCGTCGGCCGTCGCGAACGTCTCGGCGCGCAGGCCGTCAGGCATCGGGTCCGGCGTGAGCGGCAGGAGCGCCTCGGGAACGTCGCCGCGCCAGAGAACGGTCGGTGCTGGCGTGTCGAGGCGCGCGCGGAGACCGGCCGCGCCGGCGGCGAGCCGGTCGAGGTCGATAGCCGCGAGGTCGGGCGCGGCGGGATCGAGGCCTACCGAGCGGACGGCCGCATCGGCGAGGCGCGGCGGGAGCAGCGGAGCGGCTGTCCTCAGCGCCTGCCCGACAGACTTCGAGAGCGCGGGCCAGCGGTCGAAGAAGGCGTCTGCCGTCCGCGGGTCGGCCGCGGCGCGGGGCTCGGGGACGGGCGCGTCCTCCCAGTCGGCCGGGCGCAGGAACGCCTCGCGGACGTAGCCGGCGCCTTTGCGGCGCGTCGGGCGGGCGAGCCAGAGGACGTTCGGGCGCGACCCGAAGAGGAGCACGGCGAGCGCATCGCCCGAGTCGAGGTCGAGAAAGAGGAAGCGGTCGCGGTCGGCCGCGCGGACGCCGGCAACGGTGTGGCCGTGAAGCCCGTCGAACACGTCGGCGGTGTTGCGCTTCTGCCGGCCCGTGCCCTCCGTCCGGAACAGGAGCGGCAACGCCGGGTCGCAGAGCACGCGGACGGTCGAGGACGTGCCGCCGGGCGCGTCGAGGGCAAAGCTGATCTCGCCCCGGCTCTGAGTCCACGCGCCCGTGAAGCGCGCGCCAAGCAAGGCGTCGTTCCAGTCGGCGGCGAGGGCGCGGAGGGTGAACCAGTCCATGCCCGCAAGATCGCCTCAGCGGTTAACCGGCATGTTCTCGAGGTCCCATCCGGCCAGAGTCCGCGAGTGCCCGATGGCGTCGTTCGTGAACATCGGCGACTCGTAGCCACACACGAGGACTTCCGTCGCCTCGGGAACGGCCATCGTAAGTGAAACCCTCGTCACCTGGCCGTCGCCCACTCGGACCTTTCGCGCATACACGGTCGGGGCACCGGCGTAAGAGACGACCAGGACGTAGGTCCCGACCGGCACACTATCAATCCGGTAGTGGCCATCAATGTCCGTCGCTGCACCCCACGTTGTGTCCGCAATGCGGACGTTTGCACTGATGACGGCCATGGCGCCGTCGACCTCGACCACGTGGCCTTCGATCGCACCAGTTCCCTGCGCCGAAGACGCGAGCGGGGCAAGAAGAGCCAACAACAGGACGAGGCGCATGGGCCGGGCGGCGCGTGTTCAGCAATGAACGGCGTCGCCCGGTCCCCATACGTCCAGAACGGGGTGCCCTTACGGCACCTGGCCGGCGAGGCAGGCGCCGATCCGCTCGGCAAGACGGTCGGCGAGGCGGTCGCGGAGCTCGGTCACGAGTCGGCCGTACGTCCGGTCACGAGGGTCGGCACCGAAGAGGGCGCGGTCGGAGTCCGAAAGGCGCAGCGCGTCCGGGTCGGCCGCCGCCGTCGCCGCGTCGTAGCGCTCGGAGACCGTCACGGTCGGCGCGTCGCCGTCGCAGGCGATGCGGCGGCCCGAGGCGTCCGTCGCGACGACGGCCGCGCGGGCGCGGAGCGTCATCTCCGTCGTCGTGCGGACGCCCGCGACTGCCGCAGCGCCATCGCGGCGCGCGAACGTCACGTCCCGGCGGGCCGTCTCGGCCTCGGTAAACGCGAAGCCGTCGATCTCGGCGTAGACCCCAACGTCGGCGTCGAGGCTGCGCGTGAGATCGGCGAGCAGGCGCGGGTTGCCCGAGAGATCGCCGCGCGCCTGCCGGAGCGCGCTCCGCGCCTCGGCGGGGTCGACGAGAAAGAGAAACGGGACGGGCGGCGCGAGGCGGTCGTCGAGGAGGACGTCCGAGACGTCGCGCAGGAAGTCGCGCGGGAAGGCATCGCCTGTCGGCGTGCGCGGCGTGTCGGCGGGGAAGACCGCGACGACGAGCGCGCCAGCGTCGAGGACGGCTGCCCGGAGGCCGGCGAGGTCCTGGGCTACCGTCGAGCCGGGCGACGCGAGCGCGAGTGCGGCGTCGGCGTGGGCGAGGGCGCCGCGGAAGCGGCCGGCCGCGAGGTCGGCGTCGGCCCAGCCCGCGTAGGCGTCGCGAGCCGAGGCGTCGAGTTCCTGCTGGCGCTCGGCCGAGGGGTGGTAGCTGCGGGCGCGGTCGTAGAGCGCGAGGCCAGCGCTGAACTCGCCGGTGCGGACGCGCGCCTGTCCGCCGTCGAGGAGGGCGTCGACGGTGGCGACGTCGAGGTCGCGGGCGCGGGCTGCGGACGGCCGGTAGAGGCGGGCGCGGCCGTAGAAGGCGACGGCGCCCTCGGCGTCGCCGGCCGAGGCGCGGTCGTGCCCGGCCTCGGCGAGGGCGTCGACGGCGGCGGCACACGCAGCAGCCACGTCGGCCTCGAACGTCGCCGGCCGCTCCAGGCTTCCGCCGACGGCGGCAGCGTCGCGGACGAGCGCCTCGGCGGCCAGCCACTCGGTCGCGGCGCCCGAGCGCGTGTCGGCCGCCGCGGCCTGCGCGATGCGCTGCGCGACGGCCTCGCGACCGGCGACGCCCAGACGGCCGCGCGCGTTGGGTAGGCTGGCGTCGCGGCGGAGGGCGTCGGCGTAGGCGCGGGCCGCCGCTTCGAGGTCGCCCGACGTTTCGAGCGACATCGCGTCCGTGTACACGCCCTGCGCGCTTTTGCAGGCGGGGAGGACGGCGAGCGCGAGCAGAAGGAGAAGCGAACGGGTCATAGCCGGGACGGAAGGCGACACAGGGACGGGCGCAGGCAGGCGCTCATCGGAGTAGCCGCCGCGAGTCTCGCTCGGGTAGCGCTACCCGAGTGCGCGCCGCAAGATCGGCCCCGGATGCTGCACGGCACGCACCGTCAGGTGGGCGAGCAGCGTCGCCTGCTCGTCGGGCGTGAGGTCGCCCGCGCGGCCCGTTCGCGCCCGGCGGTCGGCCCGGGCGTGGAACAGCACAAGCGCCGCCGCGACGGAGACGTTGTAGCTCTCGACGAACCCGTCCATGGGCAGCATAAGGGCGGCGTCGGCCTGGGCGCGGAACGTGGGCGATGGGCCCGAGCGCTCGTTGCCGAGCACGAGGACGGTCGGGATGGAGAAGTCGTAGGACTCGACGGGCACGGCGCCTGCGGCGACGTCGAGCGTCGCGACGGCGAAGCCGCGCGCGCGGGCGTCGGCGAGGTAGGCCTCGGGCGTCGGCCACGCCTCGACGGCGAGCCACGCCGCGGCGCCGCGGCTGGCGCGGCGGGCGGATCGGACCGTCTCGGGGTCGGGCCCCGCCGCCGGAGCGGCCTCGGCGATCTCCGCCGCCTCGCCGCCCAGGCCGACGAGGTGGGCCGCGCCGTAGCCGAGCCCTTCGGCGCTCCGGAGAACGGCGTGGACGTTCCCGGCGTCCGTCAGTCCGTCCAGCACGGGCACGATGCCGAACGTCCGCGCGGCCGCGACGGCCTCCAGGCGCGCCTGCCGTGCGGCGCTGACATAGGGCGCGAGAACCCGGCGCACGTCCGAGGCGGCGTATGGGCGGCCGTCGACGGTGACGGTGTCGGTGTACGGAAACGGCATCAGCGAGAAGGCGATCGAGGGAGACGGCAAGAAACGGCGGCCCGGGACTGTAGGCCCGTGCGCCGGCGCGGCGCGGCGTCCCGTAGCTTCCGGCCATGACCCGACCGATCCTGGCCCTCGCGGCCCTCCTCGCCCTGCTCGGCGCCTGCGCCGAGACCCCCGACACGACTGCGGCGCTGCTCGAGCAGATGCTCGCCCGGTACAACGACAACCGCGGCGGCATCGGCGGCTTCGTCGCGGCCGGCGGTGGTGCCGAGGCGACGCACGGCGCGCTACCGGACAGCACGTCGACTCTCGACCTGCCCACGGTGGCGCCCGCGGCGGGTGCCACGCCGGACCCGCAGCTCGTCCCGCTCCTCCTGCAGCAGATCCCCAACGTGCGTCTGCTGGCCGACACGCTTCGGACCGCCGTGATCGAGGGCCCGCGCGACCTCCGCGGCCACCGGGTGTACATCCTTACGCGTCCCGCCGCGGCGCCCGGCGCACCAACGCTCTACGTCGTCGTCGACGCCGAGACATTCGACGTGCGCGAGATCGAGCAGTCCGTCACGCCAGACTCGCTGCAACGGCCGCTCGTGACGCGCCTGATCTACGACGACTTCCGCGCCGTCGACGGCTTTACGGCCCCGTTTCGAATCCGCCAGATTACCGAGGGGGTGGACCAGCTCATTCCCGAGACCGAACGCATTGTCCGTGGCGGACAGGCGACCGTTGCCCGCGGGCGGGTCGAGCAGATGCCGCAGGGCCCTGAGCGCGAGGCCCGGCGTGCGTCGCTGGACCGCGAGATCAAGCTCTACACCCAGGGCATCCAGGAGACAGACCTCACGATCGAGCGCCTGCGCGTCGTGCCGCGCTGACCCGCGGTAGGTCCAGGGGAACTATCAGAGTGGATAGGGGGTGAAGAGCCCCTTGGTCTGCGCCCTAACCCGGCGTATCCTTGTCGCGTGGCCGCATGTGTGGCCGTATGTAATCTCTCTCCATCCCCATCTCCATGATCTCGTTCCGCTACGCTGCGCTCGCGCTTCTCGTGACCGCCGCGCCCGCCATGGCGCAGGAGCTCCAATTGGACTACGCGCCCTACGCCGGCACGGAGTCCGCCTCGCCCGAGTCCCTCGTCCTGACGGACTCGATCTACTACGACTCCGGCGACAACAACGCCACGTTCACGATCGGCTTCAACTTTCCGGGCGGCCAGGCCACCCCGGGCGATCCGGGTGAGTTCCGCGCCTCGCGGTACATCCCGGCGGTGGTGTACACCGTCCCGGCCACGCGCACGACGCCGTTTGTCCTCACCGGGATGCGCCTGCGCTACCGCACGGCCACGGTCTCGGCGTTCAACTCCGCACCGCCGCGCGTCCTCTACACGGCCGACGCCAACCCGGTCTACGCCGTCTTCCGGGGCTCGACGATTCCGATCGCGCAGGACGACAGCCTCGACGCTCCGGGCGCCGTTGCCACGGGCACGATGCCGTACTCGACCGCCCTCAGCGCTCCGGCGACGCAGGACGGCTACCGGGCGCCGATCCCCCAGCAGTTCTTCATCAGCTTTATCCCGGCCGGCCAGACGACGGTCCCGCCGGGCCTCGTCTTCCAGCCCGGCGAGTCGTTCTCAATCCGCCTGCAGTTCTTCAACGTCCCGTTCCCGATGCAGGTCGAGGCCGGCTCGAGCGCTGCCTTCGCGAACCGGAGCTTCTCGCTCGCCTTCACGGCGGCCAACCCGAACGGGATTTACCAGACGCTCGACCTGCTCGGCTATACAGGCCCGAACAACGCCGACACGACGACGCCGGACGGCATCCAGGACCAGTGGTTCATGCGCGCCCTCTCGGACAACGCCTTCGCCCCGTCGGCGGGTGAGGATGGTGCCGAGAACCGCGCCGTTGTGCTCGGCCAGCCGTACCCGAACCCGGCCAGCGGCATCGTCGAGCTGCCGTTCGCGCTCCGCGACGCCGGCGCCGCGTCCATCTCGGTTTACGACGTGACCGGCCGCGAGGTCGCCGCCGTCGCGAACCAGACGTTCGCCTCGGGCGGTCAGTCCATCGAGTTCGATGCGTCGAACCTTTCGGCCGGCGTCTACGTCGTCGTCCTGACGGCGAACGGCGAGCGCGCCACGCAGCGCCTCTCGGTCGTCCGCTAACCGCGGGCTCCGTTTCGGTTCGGGCTGGGCCTCCACCGTCGTCAGGTGGGGGCCCGGCCTTTTTTTGTGCGGACCACCACGCCTGCGGACGCGTTCGTGCGGCCCTCTCTCCCCTCTCCGATGACTCTCCCCGACACCGTCGCCGTCGTGACTGGCGCGAGCGAAGGCATCGGCCGCGCGATTGCAGCAGCCCTCATCGAGGCGGGCGCCGTCGTTCACGGCCTCGCGCGGTCCAAGGACCGCCTCGCCGCCGTCGCGGCCGACCTCGGGGACCGGTTCGTGTCCGTCGTGTGCGATGTAACCGATGCAGCTGCCGTCCGGGCCGCTATCGACGCCGTAGCCGAGCGGCACGGCCGGCTGGACGTGCTCGTCAGCAACGCCGGCGTAGGCCGCTTCGGCCCCGTCGACGCGCTGAGCGACGAGGACTGGACCGCGCAGGTGGACACCAACCTCTCGGGCGTCTTCTACGGCACCCGCGCCGCCGTGCCACACATGAAGCGCGCCGGCCGCGGGCACATCGTCAACGTGGCCAGCGTGGCCGGGCTCGTCGGCAATCCGGACCTCAGCGCGTACAACGCGACGAAGTACGGCGTCCGCGGCTTCTCCGACGCGACGATGAAGGAGCTCCGCCCCCACGGCATCAAGGTGACGTGCCTCTACCCCGGCTCCGTCGCGACGGGCTTCGGCGACTCGGACCCGAGCCCGACGGCAATCCCGCCCCAGGCCGTCGCCGCGACGGTCCGCCACGTGCTCGAAGCGCCGGACTCGACGCTGATCTCCGAGGTCGTGATGCGGCCGATGGCCGTCAAGAAGTAGACGTCTCCCGCCCGGAAGGATCTCCAGCGGGGTCCGCGTCGGTCTCACCATATCGGCGGACCCGCTTTTCGAGGCTCTCCTCGGCGTCGCGAGCCCGTAGATCGGCAAGGCGGCCTGCGACGCGCGCCTCGTAGCCCTGGTCGCCGGGCTCGTAGAAGTACGTCCCCTGCATCCCGCCCGGGAGGTACTGCTCCGGGACGTAGTGGTCGCGGTACGCGTGCGGGTACTTGTAGCCCTCGCCGTGGCCGAGCCCCTTCTTGTCCCGGTTGGCGTCCTTGAGCGGGTTCGGGACGTCGCCGGTCGGCTCCTTCTCGACGTGCTCCAGGGCCGCGAAGAAGGCAAAGGCCGAGTTGGACTTCGGGGCCGTGGCGAGGTAGAGGCAGCACTCGGCCAGCATGAACCGTCCCTCGGGCATTCCGACGACGTCGAAGGCCTGCTGGCAGGCGACGGCCATTCGGACCGCGTTCGGATCCGCCATTCCGACGTCTTCGCAGGCGAAAATGAGCATCCGGCGCATCACGAAGCGCGGGTCCTCGCCGGCATAGATCATCCGCGCCATCCAGTACAGCGCCGCGTCGGGATCCGACCCGCGGAGCGACTTGATGAACGCCGAGACGGCGTCGTAGTGCGCGTCGCCGTCCTTGTCGTAGAGGACCGCGCGGCGCTGGATGGAGTCTTCGGCGACGGCGAGCGAGACGTGGACGGCGCCGGCGTATGGCCCGTCCGCGTCGGGCGGCGTCGTCTCGACGGCGAGTTCGAGCGCACCGAGGAGCGAGCGCGCGTCGCCGTTGGCCGTGTTGACGAGGTGGTCGAGCGCGTCGTCGTCGATGTCGACCCGCCGATCGCCGTAGCCCCGCTCCGTATCCGCGAGGGCCTGCCGGACGACCCCGCGCAGGTCGTCCTCGGTCAGGGGACGCAGCTCGAAGATGCGGCTCCGCGAGACGAGCGCCTTGTTGACCTCGAAGTACGGGTTCTCGGTCGTCGCGCCGATGAACACGACGGTCCCGTTCTCGACGTGCGGCAGGAGCGCGTCCTGCTGCGCCTTATTGAAGCGGTGGACCTCGTCGACGAACAGGATCGTGCCCTGGCCGTGGAGCCGGAGCCGGTCGCGAGCGGCGTCGACCTGCTCGCGAATGTCTTTCACGCCCGCGAGGACCGCGTTGAGGCTCGCGAAGTGCTTGCGCGTCGTCCCGGCGACGATCCGCGCGAGCGTGGTCTTGCCCGTCCCGGGGGGGCCGAACAGGAGCAGGCTCGTCACGCGGTCCGCCTCGACGGCGCGCCTCAGCAGCGTGCCCGGGCCAAGAATGTGGCCCTGCCCGACAAACTCGTCGAGCGTGCGCGGGCGGAGGCGGTCGGCGAGCGGGGCCGTGCGGGCGCGGCGGGCGTCGGCGGCGGCGTCGAAGAGGTCACTGGGCATCGGGGCCGAACGCCCGGCCAGGCAGCGGGCTCCCAGTGCGCACCGAGACGCGCCACCAGAGCCGACTCAGGCCGCCACGATCCCGTCCCCCTCCTCGGGGTGGCGGTCCAGGTACCCCGCGACGAACGGGCACTGCGGGACGATGGCCCAGCCGAGGCGGCGCGCCTCGGCGAGCGCGCCCCGCACGAGGCGCGACCCGACGCCCTGCCCTTCGGCCGCCTCGGGCACGATGGTGTGGGCGAAGACCACCCGGCCTTCGTCGTCCAGGAGGTAGACCAGTTCGGCCTCGCCCTCCTCGGTGGCAAGCGTGAAGCGGTGTGCAGAGTCGTCGTGCTGAATCTCGTCGGGCATGGGCTCGGAGGCAGAGGGCCCTTCGGACGCGCGGCGCGTCTGCGGGGTCCCGGATCCGCGGCCGGATGGCAGGTGCTCTCGGGACGCCTTTCCGGCCCGGCATGGCCTCCGCCCACCGCTGCCACCCGACAGGGCCGTCTCTGGTAGCCGTGCGCGAGTGCTGCGGCCAACGCCACGCGCCGGAGCCGGCGTCTCACGGCCCGGATGACTGCCTTGTGAGGCCGAGCACCGGGGCGCATATTGAGGGTCCACCTACCTGGACGTGTATGCGCCTCTTGCTCCTACTTCCCGCTCTACTCCTCGCTCTCGCTGCAGCGCCAGTCCTGGCTCAGACGACCGACTTTGCCGCGACGCTCAGCGAGCCGGGCGACGCGTCGGCGATGAGCCGCGGGATTGTGCTCGTCCGCCTCACCGACAACGCGGCGCCCAACACGGACGTCATCGTCGTCCGCGGTCAGTTTCGCGGCCTGCCGTCGCCCTACGCCCGCGCGCGCATCCGCAACACCACCTCGGGCGCGCTGCTGCAAACGCTCGCGCCGGGCGTCGCATCCGACGGCCGCTCGGGCGGCTGGGGCGCAGACCTCAACACGTTCACGGTGACCGACGCCGTCTCGGCCGCGATTCAGGACGGCGCGGCGACGGTCGACGTCACGACCGACGCCCAGCCCGCCGGAGCGATCCGTGGGCAACTCAGCCCGCTCGGCGTGACCCTGGACGGGCGCGTGACGGAGAGCGCCTACGTCACGCTCGCGACGAAGCAGAACGCCAACGCCGGCTTCGGACCCGCCATCGACGTCACATCGACGCGCACGTTCATCGCCAACCCGTTCGGCAGCGGCTTCGTGATCGTCGCCGTGACGGGCCGGCTCAACACGGCCAGCAACGACGGGATCGGGATCCTGCTCGGCGCGCAGGGTGCCGGCACACCGGCCGGGACGGCCCTCGGCGGGACGCCCGGGGCGGGGCACTTTCTCGGCGCGACCGAGCACCCCGGCTTCAAGGCCGACTTCCCGGTCGCGCTCGCGCTGGCGCTCAACCCGGGCGGCGGCACGGAGAGCGTCTTCGTCGACGCCGTGGCCTCCCCCGGAACGCCGGGCGCCCGGGCGGGCTACCTCGGCTCGGCTGCGCAGGACGGTGGCGTCGCGGTCGGTCCGCCAGACCAGGCCGCGGGCACCGGACCCGCTCCGGACGTCCTCTTCGCGTTCCGCAACGACGGCGCGGCCGGCAGCGGGTTCGAGATCGTGCTGCCGCGCAGCGCCCTCGGCTTCCCCGTCCCCGTCTCGCTGGCCGCCTCGCCGGGCAACATCACGGTCTCGGCGTTCGTGGTCTCGGCGACGGCCTTCTTCTCAGACGTCACCGTGCCGGGCACCCTCACAGGCGGCAACCCGGGCTTCGACCCGAACTTCTCGACGCTCGCCGGCGGGCCGTTCTCAGCGACCGGCGGCGGCTTCACGGCTCTTGCCGAGGCGCCCCGCGGACCGTCCGCCCTGCGCCTCGCTGGCCCCAACCCGACCGGCGATCGGACGCGCCTCGTGCTCACGCTCGAAACGGCGCAAGTGGTCCGCGTGGACGTGCTCGACGCGCTCGGTCGCACAGTCGCCGTGCTGCACGACGGCCCCGCGCCAGCGGGCGAGACCGAGGTCGGCGTGGACGTGTCGGCACTTCCGGCCGGCGTCTACGGCGTCCGTGTTGCCGGCGAGCGCGTCCGTGCAGCACAGCGGCTGACCGTTGCGCGGTAACGCTACAGATCGCCGGCGTCGGGCCGCAGGAGGACCTCTTCGACGACCGTCCGTCCCGAGAGGGACGCGACCTCGACGGCGATGCAGGCGATGTCTTCGGCCGGCATCAGGCGCTCGTCGGGCACGCCCGAGCCGTCCCAGGACGGCGTGCGCGTCGCGCCCGGCAGCAGCGTCGTGATGCCGACGCCGGAGCCCTTTGTTTCCTCGCGGAGGGCGCGAGCAAGGCCAAGCAGGCCGTGCTTGGCGGCGCCGTAGGCGAGCCCGCCGGGGTAGCCTGTCACCGAGGCGACCGAGCCCATCATGAGCACGCGCCCGCTCCCGCGGGCGGACATCGCAGGCAGGAAGGCGCGCGTGACCAGAAAGGCACTCACGAGGTTGACGTCGAGCGCCTCGCGGAACGCGGCCGGCGTCGTGTCGGCGAGGCCGCCGGGGGTAAAGCGGCCCGCGTTGTTGACGAGCACGTCCGGCACGCCGAGGCGGTCAACGACCGCGCGCGCCATCGCCTCGACGGCCGCATCGTCTGTCACGTCACACGGAAAGACCTCGGCAGCCGACTCGCGCTGCCGGCACGCCGTGGCCACGCCAGCGAGCCCTTCTTCGGACCGGGCGACGAGCGCGATCCGGGCTGACCGGCCGTAGGAGCCGGCAAACGCGAGCGCGATGGCGGCGCCGAGCCCCTGGCTCGCTCCGGTAATGACGACGACAGGCATAACAGGGCGTCAGTGGCGAATGAGGCGCATAAACTCGGCCCGCGTATCGGCGTTGTTCAGGAAAACCCCGCTCATCGCGCTCGTCGTCGTCTGCGAGTTCTGCTTTTCGGCGCCACGCATCATCATGCACAGGTGCTGCGCCTCGATGACGACGGCGACGCCCTCGGGCTGAAGCACGCGGTCGATGGCGTCGCGGATCTGGAGCGTCAGCCGCTCCTGCACCTGCAGGCGCCGCGCGAAGACGTCCACGACGCGCGGGATCTTGCTCAGCCCGACGATGTGGCCGTTCGGGATGTACGCGACGTGCGCCTTGCCGAAGAACGGCAGCATGTGGTGCTCGCACATCGAGTACACCTCGATGTCGCGGACGAGGACCATCTCGGAGTAGCTCTCCGCGAAGAGCGCCGAGCGCAGGATGGCGTCGGGGTCGAGGCCGTAGCCGTGCGTCAGAAACTGCAGCGCCTTCGCGACACGCTCGGGCGTCTTGACGAGCCCCTCGCGGTCCGGGTCCTCGCCGATCAGGGCGAGCTGCTCGCGCGCGACGGCCGCGAGGCGCTCGGTCGTCTCGGGGCTGTACGTGTCGCGGCGCTCGTAGAGGCGCGCGACGTCGGCCGGGGACTGCCCGGCGGTCGGGTCATTCGCCACGGTAGACGACGCTATTGTTGGGCGTTTCGCGGATCATGATTTCGTGGAGCCGGCCTGTGCCCGGAATGTGGTCGGCAAGCTGCTCCCAGACGGCGATCACGAGCGACTCGGTCGACGTAAGCTTGCCGGCCAGAAAGGGCACGTCAAGGTTGAGGTTGCGGTGGTCGAGCGCGTCCACGACGCGCGCCTCGATGACGCGCTTGAGCTCGGCGAGGTCCACGACGAAGCCCGTGTCGGGGTCCGGCTCGCCCGCGACCGTCACGTCGAGCTCGTAGTTGTGGCCGTGCCAGTGCGGGCTGTTGCACTTGCCGAAGGTCGCCTCATTCCAGGCGTCGCTCTTGTCCGGGTTGTGGAGCCGGTGGGCCGCGTTGAAGTGGGCCTTGCGGGTGACGTAGACGGTGGGCATCGCAGCGGAGACAGGAACGGGGCCAACGGTCGGCGCCGCGCGCCGTTCCGCGCTCGCTGGAGCCATGCCACGCAGCGCGCGGTAGCTTGGCGCTTTGCCGCCGCACGCCATGCCCGACCGGACGCTGTTCCAGAAAATCGCCGACGGCGAGATCCCGGCCGATATCGTCTACTCGGACGAGCAGGCCGTCGCCTTCCGTGACCTCCACCCGGCTGCGCCGGTCCACGTGCTCGTAATCCCGCGCCAGCCCATCCCCCGCGCCGACGCGGTCGAGCCGGCCGACGAGGCGCTCGTCGGACACCTGTTCACGGTCGCGCGGCGCGTGGCCGAGCAGGAGGGCCTGACGGACTACCGCCTCGTCGTGAACTGCGGCGAGGGCGCCGGGCAGAGCGTCTTCCACCTCCACGTGCATCTGCTCGGCGGGCGCGCGCTCGCGTGGCCGCCTGGCTGAGGGTGCCCGACGCGGACCGGCAGCGGGCCGGTTGATTCGTTCGCCGTTCGGCCGATCCCCACTCTCCCAACCCGCCTCTCCTCGATGGTTCTCGTCGACCACGTCAGCGTCACCATCGACGGCACGCCTGTTCTCCACGACGTCTCGTTCGAGATCGAGCGCGGGACAGTCGCCGGCTACGTCGGGCCCAACGGGGCCGGCAAAACGACGACGATGCGCCTGCTGACGGGCGCGCTCGTGCCTGATATGGGCCGCGTCGTCGTCGGCGGCGTGGACGTCGCGCAGGACCCGCTCGGCGCCAAGCGCCGCTTCGGGTTCGTCCCCGAGCACGGCCACGTCTACGAGAGCTTTACGCCGACCGAGTACCTCGCCTTTATTGGCCGGATGCATGGCCTGAGCGAGGCCACGCTCGCGACACGGACGACCGCGCACCTCCGCTTCTGGGGCCTCGCCGGGGCGGCGCGGCAGTCCATGACGGGCTTCTCGAAAGGCATGAAGCAGAAAGTGCTCCTGTCGGCGGCGATGCTCCACGACCCGCCCGTCCTGCTGCTCGACGAGCCGCTCTCGGGCCTCGACGCCCACGCCGTGCTCCAGATGCGGGCGCTCCTGCGGACCCTCGTCGCGCGCGGCTCGACGGTTTTCTACTCGTCGCACCTGCTCGACGCCGTCGAGAAGGTCGCCGACCTCGTCGTCGTCATCCGCGACGGGCGCATTCTGCAGACGGGCACGCCGGCCGAGATCATCGAGGGCACGGGCGACGCCTCGCTCGAAGACGCCTTCGGGCGTCTCACAGCCGCGGCCGACGCCTACGACGAGGCCGAGACGCTCGTCGCCGAGGCGTTCGCGTAGCGGACCGGCGGGAACCGGGCGCGGCGGCGGCCATCCCACCGGCCCCTTCCCGCGCCCGCGTGTCCGACTCCTCCGCTTCCGACGCTCCCGTCTGGTTTATCACCGGCTGCTCGACCGGCTTCGGCCGTGAACTCGCCACCGTCCTCCTCGCCCGCGGCACGCGCGTCGCGGTTACGGCCCGCCGCCCTGCCGACGTTCAGGACCTCGTCGAGGGTCGCGGCGAGCAGGCCATCGCCCTCGCGCTCGACGTCACGGACCCGTCGCAGGTCGCCGAGGCCGTCGCCGCGGCCGAGGCGCACTTCGGGCGCATCGACGTGCTCGTCAACAACGCCGGCATCGGCTACTTCGGCTCGGTCGAGGAGAGCGATGAGGCCGAGGTGCGGCAGATGTTCGAGATCAACTTCTGGGGCCTTGCTGCCGTCACGCGCGCGGCGCTGCCGGGCATGCGCGCCCGCCGCAGTGGCCACATCGTCAACGTGTCCTCCATCGGCGGCCTCCGCGCGTTCCCGGCCGTCGGCTACTACAACGCGACCAAGTTCGCCGTCGAGGGCTTCTCCGAGGCGCTCTCGCTCGAAGTGAAGCCGCTCGGCATCGGCGTGACGATCGTCGAGCCGTCAGGCTTCCGGACTGACTGGGCCGGCCGCTCGGCCAACGAGGCCCCGCAGACGATCTCGGACTACGCTGAGACGGCAGGCAAGAACCGCGACGACATCCGCGGCTACAGCGGCCGGCAGCCCGGCGACCCGACGCGGGCCGCCGAGGCCATCATCGCGGCCGTCGAGGCCGAG
>DASVSE010000091.1:0-2041 GCA_036388235.1 Rubricoccaceae bacterium
TCACGCTCAAACCGAGCCTGCGACGGGCCGTCTGCTGCGGCATAGAGCGGGACGTGCGCGGAGAGCCATGCCCGGGCCGCCTCCGGCAGCCGCTGCCGCGCCACACGCACACGCCGCAGAGTCGCACGCAGCGCGACAAGCACAACGAGGCCCAGCACCGCCGCCGCCGCTCCTATGCCTGCCCCCGTCCCCTCCGCCCGCCCGACAGCCAGCCCAGCCACGGCGGCCGCGAGCCCGCCCCACACCAGCGGCACGACGAGGGCAGACAGGCGGACGGCGCGCACGGCGGTCGGGTCAGAGGCGCGCCGCGGGACGGCGGCGCGCCGGCGTCAGGACGCGTTGCGGAGGCGGCTCGGCGTCGCCGCAGGGGCGGGCTTGGCCCCAGCCTTCGTCGCCGGAGCCTTCTTGGCGGCTGGCTTCTTCGCCGCGGGCTTCTTCGCAGCAGGCTTTTTGGCAGCGGGCTTTTTCGCTGCTGGCTTCTTGGCCGGGGCCTTCTTCGGCGCCGGCGCACCCGCCTTGTCCGTGATGATGGCGACGGCCTCGTCGAGCGTAATCGCATCCTTGTCGATCTCCTTCGGGATCGTCGCGTTCGTCTTCTCGTGCTTGACGTACGGCCCGTACCGGCCCTCGAATACCTCGACCGGCGAGCCCGTGACGGGGTGGTCGCCGAGCCGGCGCAGGGGCGCGTTCTTCTGCGCCTTCTGCGCGATCAGTTCGAGCGCCCGGTCCAACTCGATCGTGTAGATGTCGTCGTCCGAACCCGCCTTGAGGCTCGCAAACGTCCGCTCGTGCTGCACGTAGGGCCCGAAGCGGCCCTGGTTCGCGAGGATCGGCTTGCCCGTCTCCGGGTGCTCTCCGACCGTCCGCGGGAGGATTAGGAGCCGGACCGCCATGTCGAGGTCGACGGCGTCAAGCGGCGTGCCTTTCTCCAGCGACGCCCGCTTGGGCTTCGGCGCGCCCTTGGGTGCCTTCTCGCCGGGCGCGAGCACGTCGTCGTCGCCAAGCTGGACGTACGGCCCGTACGGCCCTTGCTTGAGCAGGATCGGCAGGCCTGCCTCGGGGTGGATTCCCACGACCCGCTCGTCGCCTCCAGCGTCCAGGAGGGCCTCGATGTCTTCGCGCGTGAGGTCAGCCGGGATGGCGTCGGGCGGGAGCGAGCCGCGCTTGGTCTCGTCCTCGGGGTTGGCCGCGTACGGTCCATAGCGCCCGACTCGGACGACATACGGCGCCCAGCGGTCGTGGCGAATCGTCGAGATCTCGCGCGGGTCGATGGCGTCGTTGCCCGCCGCGACCTGCGCTTCGAGGCCTTCGGCGCCGTTAAAGAAGCGCTCGAGGTAGGGCCGCGTCTGCTCGTCTCCGCCCGCGATCTCGTCCAGCTCGGCCTCCATCCGGGCCGTGAATTGCGTGTCCACCAAGCGCTCGAAATTCTTTTCCAGCAGGTTCGTCGTCGCGAAGGCCGTGAATGTCGGGACGAGTTGGTTGCCGATGCGGGTGACGTAGCCGCGAAAGACGATGGTGTCGATGATCGAGGCGTACGTCGAGGGCCGCCCGACGCCCTCGGCTTCGAGCTTCTGGACGAGCGAGGCGTCCGTGTAGCGGGCCGGTGGGCGCGTGTGGTGCGTCTCCGCCTCGACGGCCCGGCAGGCCGGGCGGTCGTTCACCGAGAGGGCAGGAAGCGGGTTGTCGCGGTCGTCGAGCGCCGCCGACGGGTCGTCGCGGCCCTCCACATACGCGCGGAAGAAGCCTGGGAATTCAACCACCTGGCCCGAGGCGCGGAACGTCGATTCGTCGGGCGTGCCTTCGGAGGCGACGACAGTCGCACGCGTCTGGAGCAGGCGCGCGTCGGCCATCTGCGAGGCGACGGTCCGCTTCCAGATGAGGTCGTAGAGCGAACCTTCGTCGCCCGAGAGGCCGATTTCGGACCGCGTGCGCATCTGCGTTCCGGCGGGGCGGATCGCCTCGTGCGCCTCCTGGGCGTTGCGGACCTTGGCCGAGAACTGGCGCGGGCTCGGGCTGAGGAACTCCCGCCCGTAGCGCGACT
>DASVSE010000092.1:0-5278 GCA_036388235.1 Rubricoccaceae bacterium
CAAGAGCTTCGCCCACAAGACGAGCGTCGCCTTCTCGCCCGGCGTGACGGCCATCGTCGGGCCGAACGGGTGTGGCAAGAGCAACGTCATCGACGCCGTGCGGTGGGTCCTCGGCGAGCAGCGCGCGCGCCTGCTCCGGAGCGACGCCATGAGCGGCGTCATCTTCAACGGCGCCGAGGGCCGGCGGCCGCTCGGCATGGCCGAGGTCTCGCTGACGGTCGAGAACACGCGGGGCGTCTTGCCGACCGAGTACACGGAGGTCACCATCACGCGGCGCCTCTACCGCAACGGCGACTCGGACTACCTGCTCAACGGGACCGTCTGCCGCCTCCGCGACGTGCTCGACCTGTTCATGGACACGGGCATGGGCGCGGGCGCGTACTCGGTCATCGAGCTCTCGATGGTCGAGGACATCCTCTCGGAAAACGCCGCCGACCGCCGCCGGCTCTTTGAGGAGGCCGCGGGCGTGACGAAGTACAAGCGTCGCCGCGAGCAGACTGTCAAGCGCCTGGCCGCGACGCAGACCGACCTTACGCGGCTCGACGACATCGTCGAGGAGGTGGAGAAGCAGGTTCGGACGCTCGAACGGCAGGCCGGCAAGGCGCGGACGCACGCGCGCCTCTCCGAGCAGCTGCGGCGCTTTGAGCTTGCGCTTGCCGCCCACGATTGGGCCCGACTGCAGGCCGAGCGCGAGGCCCGGACCGCCGAGTCCCGCACAGCGGGTGACGCCGCCGAGGCGCACGGCGCGCAGCTCGCCACGGGCGAGGCGGCACTCGAAGCCGACCGGGCCACCCTCGTCGGAGCCGAAACCGCCCTCTCGGAGCGCTCGGCCGCGCTGGCCGCGCACGCGGACCGCGTCCGCGGGCTGGACGCCGAGCGCCGGGTCGAGGCCGAGCGCGCTGCGGGTGCCACGCGGGCGCTCGACCGTCTCGCGACCGAGGCAGCCGAGGCGTCGGCCCGCCGGGCCGGGCTCGCCCGGGATGCCGCCCTCACGGCCGAGCGGCTCGCCACCGCTGAAGCCGACCTGGCCGCAGAAACGGCTGCCGTCGCCGCCGCCGACGCCATCCGCACCCAGGCAGTCCAGGCGGAGACCGCCCGACGCACGGCCCTCGACGCCGCCCGAACGGCTGCGAGCGAGACGGCCCGCACCGCCGCAGACGCCCGAGCTGCCCGCGACCGCACGCGCGACCGCCGCGCCTCGATGGAGGCCGAGATCGCCCGCATCCACGCCACCGAGGCCGAGCTCGATGCCCGGACGGCTCCCGCAACGGGTCCCGATGCGCTCGGAGACGCCGTCGCCCGCGCCGACGCCGACCTCGCCGCGGCTGCTCAGGGGCTGGCGGAGCAAACCGCCGCCCGCGACGCCGCGCGCACCGCCGAAGCCGCGGCCCGCGAGGCCGAGCAAGCCGCCCGCTCGGCCCACGACGCCGCCCGCGCCGAGGCGTCGCTCCTGGACGCCCTTCTCGGCTCGGGCGAGGGCGACGACGAGGCCATCGGCGTGCTGCGGAACGTGCTGCCCGTGGTGACGGTCGCCGAGGCCGTCGGGTGTGACGACGCCGACCGGCCCGCGCTCGCGGCGGCGCTCGGTCTCTATGCCACCGCCATCGTCGTCTCGACCGACGCCGAGGCCGACGCGGCCCTTGCGACGCTCCGCGACGCCGACGCCGGCCGGGCGACGTTCCTCGTTCTCGACCGCGTCGTGGCACGCTCACCCGCCGAGCGCTCGCCGACGCCGCACGGCGCCACGCCGGCTCCGAGCCTCGCGCGCACCGCCGACCCGACGCTCGTCCCGCTCGTCCGCGCACTCCTCGCCGACGTGTTTGTCGTGGACACGCTCGCCGACGCGCGGCGCCTGTCGGCTCAGTACCCCATCGCCCGCTTCATCGCCCGAGACGGGTCGTGGGCAACCCCGGCCGGCGCCGTCCACGGCGGCGCCGATGGCCCGGGCGCCGGCGCGTCCCGCGTCGGGCTCCGCGAGCGGCAGGCGGGGGCGGCAGAGGCACTGGGGCAGGCGACCGACGCGCTCGACGCCGCCCTCGCGCGGTCGTCCGAGGCGCGCACGGCCGTCGCCCGCGCCGAGACCGGCCGCCAGCAGGCCGAGGCCCGCCGCGACGCCGCCCGCTCGGCCCTGGACCTCGCCCGGACAGCGGTCGCCCGCCGCGATGCGACGGCGGCAGCCCTTACGGGTGAGCGGGCGCGTCTCGCGGCGCGCCTCGCCGAGGTGACCGCGCAGATCGCTGCGCTCCCGCCCGACCGCGCCCTCGACGAAGCGGCAGCCACCGCATCGGCTGCGGCCGACCTCGCCGAGAGTGCGCGCGACGCCGCACGCCGCGCACTCGACGCGGCTGAAACAGTCCGTCGGTCGGCAGAGGCCGCGTGGAACGACGCCCGCCTTGCCTTGACGCGCGCGACGGCCGCAGTGGCGACGCTCCGCGCCGACCGCGACCGCATCGCCGGGAGCGTGGCCGCCTTAGAGCGCCGCGACGCCGCGCGAGGCGACGAACACGCGCGCCTCACCGAGGCATTCACCCTCGCCTCGGGACGCGAAGCTGACCTCGCCCGCGCCCTCGACACCGAACGGACGCAGACCGACGCGCTCCAAGGGGCCGCGGCTGAAGCCGAGACGCATGTTCTCGACGCCCGGGCGCGCATCGCGGATGCGGAGGCCGGACTCCGCACCGTCAGAGCCGCCCGCGAGACCGCCCTCGCCGCCCGGGCAGCGGCCAGTCTGCGCCTCGCTGAGATTGCGACCCGTCAGCAGACGACCGAGGAGCGCCTCGCCGACGACCACGGCGCGACGCTCGCTGATGCCGAACGCGAGTTCGACCGCCTTGTCTCAGAGGGCGACTTTCACCCCGACGCGGCACGGGCTGACGTCCCCCGCCTGCGCGAGAAGATCCGCGCCCTCGGCGCCGTCAACGCGCTCGCGCTCGAAAGCTTCGACGAGGAAAACGAGCGCCTGACGTTTCTCCAGGCGCAGCGCGCCGACGTCCAGAGCGCCGAGCGGTCGCTGCTCGACACCATCGACGAGATCAACCGGACGGCGAGTGAGCGCTTCAACGCCACATTCACCCAGATCCGCGACGCCTTCCAGACCATCTTCGCCGACCTGTTCGGCGGCGACGCCGAGGCCGACGTCGTCCTCGACGGCGACGATCCGCTCGAATCGCCCGTCGCGATTACGGCCCGCCCGCGCGGCAAGCGGCCCGTCGGTCTCGCCCAGCTGTCGGGCGGCGAGAAGACGCTCACGGCCACGGCCCTGCTGTTCGCGATTTACCTCGTCAAGCCCAGCCCGTTCTGCATCCTCGACGAGGTCGACGCGCCGCTCGACGACGCCAACGTGGACCGCTTCATGCGCCTCATCCGCTCGTTCGCGGACCGCACGCAGTTTATCCTCGTCACCCACAACAAGCTCACGATGGAGGCGGCCGACCGGATGTACGGCGTGACGATGCCCACGCCCGGCGTGTCGCGCCTCGTCGGCGTGCGCCTCGATGGCGTGGACGTGGCGGAGCCGGGCGCCGCACAACCGGGCGGGACGGCCGAGCCCGCCGCCCGCGCCGAAGCCTGATGCGCATTCCATTCGCCTTCGACCCCAAGGACGGCGTCGTGAACGTCCGCGGGACGGTCCGCCTCGACGGCGACGACCTCGTCTTCGACATGTCCCAGTCCCTGATGAGCCTCGTTCCGGTCGGGCGCCGCACGGTCCGCCTCCCCGCCGACGACGTCGAGTCCATCGACGTCCAGACGACGCGGATGGGCAAGGCGCGCCTCGTCGTGCGCCCGTTCGGGTTTGTGACCGTCCGCGGCTTCCCCGGCGATCCGCTCGGCGAGATCGTGCTGCCGCTTCAGAAGGCCGACCGCGCGGCCGCCGAAGCGTTTGCGCGCGAGGTCCGGCTCCGCAACCTCCCCCGCTGACCGCGCTCCCGAGGTCCGGCCCCGCCGCATGCCGCCCGGCCCCGCTCGCGTAGCTTGCCCCTCCCCCGCCGCGACCGCCCGATGCTCGCCTCTCCCGACTCCGGCGACCACGCCCTCGGCGCTGCTGCCGACGCGCTAGCGCAGCGGATTCTGGACCGGCTGCCCACCCTTCACGCGCACACACGCGACGAGATCGCGGCCCTCCCGACGCCGATTGCCCGCGTCCTCCTCGCCCGCCTCGACGCGCGCCTCGACCGCGAGGCCCCCGCGCCCGTCTCCGACTGGATCGACCCGGACCGGGCGACGGACGCCGCCCGCGCGTGGCGCGACGCCGCCCGCAGCGCCGCCCGCGTCCCAGCTCCAGCCTGGACCGCCTTTCTCGTCGATGCGTGCCGCCTTGCCGTGTCGCACCTTGTCCGCCCGGCCGAGACGCTCGCCGCGGTCGCCTTTGAAGACGACGGCGAGGCCGAGCGTCCGGCCGCCTTGGTCGTGCGTCGCCTCGCCCAGTTCGAGCCGTACCCGTACCTGCCCGACATCGCCGGGCGCTACGTCGAGCGCAAGGACCTCGCGCGCCTGGACCGCGCCGGCCTCGAAAGCCTCCTGCGCCGCATCGACCGCCGCATGGTCGCGACGTTCTCGGCCGACGAGTGGACGGACCTGCTCGACCCACTTGTCAGCCTGATCAGGCCGCCGGGTGTCCCCGGTGCGCTGCTCGCGGCTTTTTTCGAGGCGAAAGGCCGCGACGACATTGCCCGCACGGTTGACAGGTCCGACGTCTTCACGCGCGAGCGCCTTCACGATCACCTCGCAGCGGCCCTCGCCGAACCGCCCGAGCCCGCTGTCCTGGAGCCTGCCGTTCTAGAACCTGCTCCGGCGCTTCCGGACGAGCCAGCCGAGACGGACGACCCGCCGCCGATCGATCTGCCGAGCGAGGCGGCCCCGGACTGGCGCGAGCGCGACCCCGATCTCGCCGCGTGGCTGACCTTGGCCTCAGCCGATGTCCCGACGGTCGAAACGCCATCGCACGAGCCGTTCCCGGCACCCCGGCCCGAGATGCCCGTCACTGATACGGACTGGCTCCATTCGGCCGCCCCTGAGGCTCCGCCTGTGGACAACTGGAGCGCACCGCCGCCCCTCCCAGACCGGCCCGACGCTGAGTCTCTCCAGGAAACGCCGGCCGCGGTACTGGCTGAGCCCCCCGGCCCGCCACCTCCCGCCCCGCCGCCTCCGGCCTCGTCGGATCTGGCACCGCCCGACGACGAGCCGCTCTGGAAGCGGATGATGGCGCCGTCGGACCGCGCCGACGTCCCTACTCCGCCCGCTACGCCCGCCTCGGTCGACGCGTTCGCCAAGCCCGAGG
>DASVSE010000093.1:0-3410 GCA_036388235.1 Rubricoccaceae bacterium
GACCTCGCCCAGATCGAGGCCGGCGCGCTGCCGCTCGCCACCGTCGCCGTCGACCTCCACGCCGAGGCCGAGGCGGCCGTCACGGCACTGCAGCCGCTCGCGCAGGTGCGGGGGATCGCTCTGACCTGCACTGGCCCCCCGACCGCCGCCCGGGCAGACCGCGCTGCGCTCGCCCGCGTGTTCACGAACCTCATCGGCAACGCGATCAAGTTCACCGAGCGCGGCACGGTCGCGGTGGAGGTGTGGCCCGAGGGCGGGGGTGCGTGGCTGCGCGTGAGCGACACGGGCGTCGGGATCGACGCAGCGTTTCTGCCGCGGGTGTTCGACGACTTCGAGCAGGAGAGCACGGGCGCGAACCGGAGCCACGAAGGGAGCGGGCTCGGTCTGACGATCACGCAGGGTCTGGTGTCGAAGATGCAAGGAGAGATCGCCGTGACGAGCGAGAAGGGTGTCGGCAGTTCGTTCACCGTCTGCCTCCCTGCGGTCTGACTTCGGCCCGGTCATTTCGTCTGGAGACGCTCAGACGTAGCCCGCGTTGGCTACAACTCCTCGACTGGTACGACCGCGAGGTCTTCCTCACCATCGCACTCTCGATGGCCAGCCGCGTCATCGGCGACCACGTTTGCCACGTCAGGATGGTCGACGCCTCCATCGCGAGCCCGCGCGAGGTCTACCGGTTCTGCCTGCTCGTCTACGCGCGGAGCATGATCGTCGCGGACAACCATCCGTCAGGCAACCTCGAGCCGAGCCGCGAGGGTGTCACGGTCACATCGTATGGCGCGAGCGGGGCTGCTGGCACCGTCGCATGGGCGACAAGCGTACGACCAGCTTCAGGTGCCTCACAGCGGACGACCACATTGAGCCCCCCGCACTCACCGACGATGGCGGCACGGGCGACCTGCCAGTCAAAGGGCTTGCCCATGCGGAGACGGATCGAGCGGGCTCCCGGGCCGAGCGCAACGGCGAGCCGGGCTGCGGCGTCGATGTCGGGGTCGGCCACGTAGACCGTTGCCCCCGAGTCGAGGAGGCCGCGGGCGATGGCGGCCCCGAGCGTGGTGGCGGCGTCTGTAATGAGGGCGACGCTGGTGTGAAGGGTGGACATCGTCTGGAAGCAGTAGGAACGTGAGTAGGCCGGGTCAACCGACTGGGGGGGCGTGGACGGGACGGTCGGTGCTCAGGCCAACGACGGACCACATCGCACCCGAGAAAAGGAAGTGCGCCTCGAAGTAGGTGTATTCGGGGGCGACACCCCCCAGGAGCGCCGGCAGGGCAAGCCCGAGCGGGAGCGTCAGCGCCCCGAATAGGGCGACGGCGACGGCCACCCGGCGCTGAACGACGCCGGCCCGGAGGTGCGCGGCGCCGACGAGGAGGGCGCTCGCGAACATGGCCAGGGTCGCGACGGGAAACGCGTACGGCGGCGGCTCGCCAGACGCCGCGAGGGCGAGCGCGCCGACGGCCGATCCGGCGAGCGCGACGGCCGCGAACACGACGCCACTGCGGCCCAGCGCCCGCTGCCGCCCGCCGAGGCCGAAGGCGAGCCCGAGGAGCGCGAGCGGTACGGCTACATACGCAGCCCCGAACACGGCCGCGTCGAGTCGCCCGAGGGGGGTCGACATGGCCTCATAGAGGAGCCCCCCCGTGCGGAGCCCGTGGGCGATCCACAGCGCGTTGTGGGCCGCAAACAGGGGCAGGACGAGGACGGACGCGGCACGGACGACGTCGTGCGCTACAGGGAAGGAGGAGGTCGACACAGGCTACTTGGAAACGGTGACGCGGCGCGCGACGCTCGCGCCGTTGCCGGCGGCGCGGACGACGTACGGGCCGGCGGGGAGCCCTGCCACGTCGAACACGAGCGGGAGTGGGGCGCCGCCGGCGACCGGCCCATCGTGGAGAGTGGCGACGCGGCGGCCGAGCACGTCGAACGCAGCGGCCGTGACGTGGCCCGTCCGGCTGACAGTCAGGACGAGCGCAGCCTGGCCTCGTGCAGGGTTGGGGGCGGGAGGCGAGAGCGCGAGGGCGTCCGGTCCGCTCGCCGGCTCAGACGGGTTCGGTTCTCCCGCAACAGGCGCAGGCGGGGCGGCTGTCAGGGACCACGTGAACCGGGGGTCGCCAACCTCGCCCGAGCCCCACGTGCCGTCCAGCGCGCGGATGGCGCCGACGTTCACAAATCGAAACGGCTCGCCGCCTGTTTCGGCCGCTGTCGGGACGTGGAGAAACTCGCCGAGCGCGGAGCTGAGCCTGAGCGAGTACGTCGGGCAGGTGATCGTAACGCGGGCCGGGTCCGAGGCCAACTCGAGCGCGACGCTCGTGGCGTGGTAGGAGGCGTCGGGGTAGACCGAGAGGGTGGCGGCCGACTCCTCTGTCTCTGCGATTTGAGCCTGCCCGGAGACGGTGCACCCGTCGACGGTCCCGAACGCGCGCCACGAGTAGCTCGCCGTGTCGAGGACGTAGTGCTCGCCGCCGTCCTCGTCGGTTGCGTCGAGGCGGAGGACGACGGAGCCCGTGATCGTTTCGCTCCAGCCGAGAAGACTTCGGCCTGAAACGCTGACCGATCCGCTCACGAACCGGTTGTCCTGAGCGCGCGCGGTGGGCGTCCACGCGGCGAGCGCCCATGCATAGAGAACGAGAGCGGCGACGAGTCGGGGACAGGCAGGCAGCATGGTGCGAGGGTGTGGGGTGAGGGTGTGGGGGAGGGTCCCAGTTTCTGGTGCGCCGGGTCCCGGCCGCCTGCGTCGAACGGCCCATTCGGACCGCGCCAGACGCCTCGCCAATTGCGCCGAACGGCCCATGCGCGGCCCCACCATGGGGGGGGAAACTGGGTCCATCACCTGCGCTGAGCGCACAACCCCTACCGCTATGACCCGCACGACCCTCCGCGTCTGCCTCCTCGCCGTCCTCGGCATGTCCTCCCTTACCGCCTGCGACTCGGGCGCCGACCCCATCGGCACAGCCGGCCAGTTCGACGCCTCTGTGACCGGCGCCGCCACGGCCTCGCTCGAAGGGCGGGCAGCCTATACCATTATGACCGAGAACGGCGAGACCGTCACGTCCATCGCACTCCTCAACGAGGCTGACCCGCGGGACGTCGTCGTCGTCGCCTTCCCCGGCCAGCCGCGCACCGGGACGTTCCAGGCCGCCGGGACGAACGAGGCCACGAGCGCTGCCGTGATCGTCACGCTCACGGACAGCAACGTGGACACCGGTGCCACCTACCTGGCCACGAGCGGAACCGTCACCATCACCCGGGCGGCCGGCGGCCACGTCGTGGGCCGCTTCGACGTCGACGGCACCAGCCTCGTCGACGGTGAGCAGGTCGTCTCGGCCGAGGGCACGTTCGACGCCGAGTTCGGCGAGGTCGACGGAGATGTCTAGTCCGTCAGGCCGCCGCCCATCTACGGGCGGCGGCCTGG
>DASVSE010000094.1:0-2001 GCA_036388235.1 Rubricoccaceae bacterium
GTGCGCGTCGAGGGCGTCGACGAGACTTCGGGGAGAGCGGGACATGGGGCAGCCGGTGTGAGGGTCCACACGACGGCCGCGCAGACGACGAGCGCGCCGTTTTTGACGATGCCAGAGAGCGGTGCGAGGAGCAACTCCGGGGCGGTCCCGACGACGCCAGCCGTGATGAGGACGAGCGCAGCGGTCGTCGCGACGGCTGCGAGGCGGGGGCGGTAGCCGAGGAGAAGAACGAGGCCTGCGCCTGTTTCGAGTGCCCCGACCATCAGCAGCGTCGTGAGCGGGGAGAACCAGTAGAGGCCGCTCCGGGCGACGACGTCGAGTTCGACCGCGTCGTGCAGGACGAGCTTCAGCACGAGTCCTTCCGAGAGCCAGACCGCGGCGAGGGCGAGGCGGGCAAGCAGGGCGAGGCGGGCCGGAGCCATGGCCGTCGAGTTTCAATGGTGATTGAAAGTACGGGCGACCGGGGCGATGGTTTCAGTGGATCAGTCGGTGTCGGGCGCCCCGTCCGCTAAGGCGTCTGGCGGACGCACGGCCGGGAGAGTGTCGAAGTGGGCGCGGACCTTGCGGGCGGAGGCGGGTCCGACGACGGCCGCGATTTCGGCCTCGCTGGCGGCCTTGACGGCCGCCGTGCTCCCGATGACTGTGAGCAGCTTCTGGGCGGTCCGGGCGCCGACGCCGGGGATGTCGAGCAGCTCGGAGCGGAGGTCTTTGATGGCGCGCTGCTTGCGCTGGGCGGTCACGGCGAAGCGGTGGGCCTCGTCGCGGACGCGCTGGATGAGGCGCAGGCTGCTGGACGTGCGCGGGATGATGGTGGACTCGGAGTGGCCGGGGAAGAAGACCTCTTCGAGGCGCTTGGCGAGGCCGACGACGGGGAATTTGCCGTACACGTCCACGTTTCGGAGGCTCTCGACGGCGGAGGAGAGCTGGCCTTTGCCGCCGTCGATGATGACGAGGTCGGGCCAGGGGCCGTTTTCTTCGAGGACGCGGGCGAAGCGGCGCTCGACGACCTCGCGCATGGACTGGAAGTCGTCCGGCTTGCCGTTTTCGACCGTCCGGATCTTGAACGTCCGGTACTCGGACTTTTTGGGGGCACCGTCGACGAAGACGACGCACGAGGCGACCGTCCCCGTGCCGCCGAGGTGCGAGATGTCGAAGCACTCGATGCGGCGGGGGGGGCGGGGGAGGCGGAGGTCGCGCTGAAGGCTCTGGACGGACTTGGGGATGCGGTCTTCGTCCTGCTGAGCCTTGGCGAGCTGCCACTCGCCGAGGAGAAGGCGGGCGTTGGCATCGACCATGGCCATGAGGTCCACCTTTTCGCCGCGCTGGGGGACCTTGACGGGGACGATGCGGCCTTTGCGCTCGCGGAGGAGGGCCTCGACGGGGCCGGCGTCGGCGATGTCGGTGGAGAGGTAGACCTCGTCCGGGAAGAACTGGGCGCTGGCGTAGTAGGACTCCAGGAGGGTCTGGGCGAGTTCGGCGTCTTCGGTCGCCTCGATGTGGCGGACGGTCTGGTGCTGGCGGCCGATGATCTTGCCCTCGCGGACCTTGAAGAGGACGCCGATGGCGACGTCGTCCTCGCGCGAGACGGCGAGGGCGAAGAGGTCGCGGTCGGACTCGGAGTCGGTGACGACCTTTTGCTTGGTCTTGTAGACGTCGAGGGCGCGGGTGCGGTCGCGGAGCTCGGCAGCTTCCTCGAACTTCTTCTCGCCGGCGAGGCGGACCATCTCGGCGCGGAGGGTGCCCGTGAGCTCGTCCGTCTTGCCGTTGAGGAGGGTCTTGATCTGGGCGATGGTGGCGTCGTAGTGCTCCTGGGTTTCGTAGCCGACGCAGGGGGCGAGGCACTTCTGGATGTGGTAGTCCAGGCAGGGCTGGTACTTGCCGGCCTCTATGGCCGCCTGGTAGAGGGGGAGCGAGCACGACCGGACCTTGAAGAGGTCCTTGATGGTCTTGAGGGCGAGGTGCATCGCCTTGGCGTCCGTGTACGGCCCGAAGTACTGGGAC
>DASVSE010000095.1:0-4912 GCA_036388235.1 Rubricoccaceae bacterium
GGCGCCGACATCTGTCAGGACGCCCGGCGTGAATGTGCTCCGGATATGCCGCGTGATGCGGCGGACGGCCGCCTCGCCGGCCTCGACGTCGACGCCGGCCTCCTTGTAGGTCGCCATGGGGCCTGGGTGGGAATGGACCAAGATACCGGCCGCGTCGGCACCGGCGGGTGCGCTCAGCCGGCAGCCGTCCGCCACGGCGGGTCTGTCTTGCCGAGGAACGCGTCGACGCCGGCGCGGCAGTCGTCGGTGGCGCGGGCGTGCGCGTTGACGGCCGCGGCGTGCGCGAGCGCCTCGGCGAGCGAGCGGCCGGGCAGGTCGGCGAGGAGCGTCTTGGTGAGGGCAATCGCCGAGCCGCTGGTCTCGGTCGCGAGTTCGGCGCAGAGCGCGGCCAGCTCGGCGTCGAGCGCGTCGTCGGGCACGGCCCGCGTGACGAGGCCGATTCGCGCCGCGTCGACGGCCGAGATGCGGTGGCCACGCAGGAACAGCTCGCGGGCCGCCGTCTCGCCGACGCGCCGCGTGACGAACGTCGCGACGAGCGCGGGCACGAACCCGATGCGAACCTCAGAGAAGCCCAGCGTGGCGCTCTCGGCGACGAGCGACAGGTCGCACGCGGCGGCGAGGCCGCATCCGCCGGCGATGGCGTGCCCGTGGACGCGCGCGACGACGGGCTTCGGGTGCCGCAGGATCGCCTCGAACAGGCGCCCGAGGCGCTCCGAGTCGGCGAGGTTGTCCGAGAACGATGCCTCGCGAAGGGCCTGGAGGGCCGCGAGGTCGGCTCCGGCGGAGAACACCTTGCCTGCCGCAGCAATCACGATGACGCGGACCGCATCCTCCCGGGCGGCGTCCGCGAGGGCGGCCGTCAGCGCCTCGACAAGGTCGGCCGAGAGCGCGTTGCGCGTCTCGGGGCGGTCGAGCGTCAACGTCAGAACGGGGCCGTCGCGGTGGGTGAGGAGCATGGGCGGGGTCGGTGAGGTCCGGCCGGAAGATCCGACTGCCGCGCGCGGTCTGCCGGGTTACTCTGCCTCGGCCCAGAACCGGTAGAGCGGCCACAGCTCCAGCTGCGCGTCGATGCCGGCCGAGACGAGGTCCGGGCCGAGCGCGAGCAGCGCGGCGCGACTGATTCGGCGCGATAGCCAGATGCCTTTGGCGCGCTCGAACCCTGCCGGCAGTGCGCTGAGCGGCTCGCTCACCTCGGGGTAGCCCTCGGGCTTGGTGACGTGCGGCGCGAAGGCGAGTCGGTAGCCCTGCGCGATCAGGGCGTTGATCAGGCGCAGCCCTTCCGGGTCCTCGACCGTCCGCTCGCGTGCAGCGCGGAACAGCGCCCCGGAGTAGTCCCCGGCGTAGAGCGCCCAGCGGAAGCCGTCCGGGTAGACCGCGTGCGAGAGCTGGATGTCGGTGAGGCGCTTGCGGCCGGTCCGGTAGAACGACATCCAGAGGTGGTGGTGTGAGCCGCCCGCGCCGAAGTCGTTTTTGAGCAGGCGGCTGAAGACGCCCTTCTCGGTTTCGAACGGGAGGCCGTTCGGAATCGCCCAGTTCAGCGCGAGGTCGTCGCGGTAGAGGCGGAACGGCGCCTCGACGCCCGCCTTGAGGACCGCTTTCTCCTCGCGGTAGCGGCCGATGTGGGGTTCGGCTTTGAGGCGTGCGAGCGCATCAAGACCGGCTTCGGGGAAGCCTGCGAACGTGAGGTCGAGAGGCGTCGCGCGGCGGTCCGGGCACTCGGGCAGGCCATCGGGCCCCGGAACGCGCCGGTCGGGCGGACCCGTCACATTCCGGCGCGGCCTTCGAGGGCGCGGCTGAGCGTCGCCTCGTCGGCAAACTCGAGGTCACCGCCGATGGGCAGCCCGCGCGCGATGCGCGTCACGACGACGCCGAACGGCGCGAGCAGCTGCGAGACGTAGTAGCTCGTCGTGTCGCCCTCGACGTTGGGGTTCATGGCGAGGATGACCTCGCGGACAGCCGTCTTCGGACGCTCATCGCCCGTCCCATCGTCTTCTGCCTCGCCATCGGGCTCGGAGACGCGGCCAGTCGGGGCGAGCGACGATGCAACGCGGGCGACGAGTTCGCGGATGTGCAGGTCGTCCGGCCCGACGCCGTCAAGCGGTGAGATGGCCCCACCAAGGACGTGGTACAGCCCGCGGAAGTCGCCTGTCCGTTCGAGGGCGAGTACGTCTGACGGCTCCTCGACGACACAGATCACGCCCCGGTCGCGGCGCTCGCTCTGGCAGACCGGGCAGGGGTCGTTGTCCGTGACGTTGAAGCAGACGGAGCACTGCTTCACCTTGTCCTTGGCGGCGACGAGGGCGCGAGCGAGTTCGACGACCTCCTCGCGGGGCATCTTGAGCACGAACGCGGCAAGGCGCTGTGCAGTCTTGCGGCCGACGGTCGGCAGCTTCGACAGGTGCTCGACGAGGGCCTCGACGGTCTCGGACGTGAGATGCATGGGGACGGGTGCGGGGGCGAGCGCCAGGGTACGACGGACGGGTGACGGCGGTCGGTCAGCGCAGCCGCCGGGTACCTCGTCCCCGCTTCTGTCTACAGGCCGAGTGCGCCGAGGTCCATTCCGGGGGGGAGCATCGAGGCGGCCGCGGCCTGCATCCCGCTCGCCTTGAGCGCCTCGGCCTGCTCCAGCGCCTTGTTGACCCCAGCGAGCACGAGGTCTTCGAGCATCTCCAAGTCGTCCGGGTCGATGGCCTCGCGGTCGATCTTGATCGAGACCAGGTGGCCGGCCCCGTTGGCGACGACCGTGACCATGCCGCCGCCGGCCTCGGCCGTGACGGTCTGCTCGGCGAGGCGCGCCTGCGTGTCCGCGATCTGCTGCTGCATGTCGGCCATCTTGCCGAAGAGATCGGCCATGTTGGGCTGCTGGTCCATGTCGAGAGAGGTGGGGTGAGAAGAGGGGCAACGGCGAGCGAATGGCGTGAACGCTCCTACTGCCAGACGATTTCGGCGCCGAAGCGCTCGAAGAGGGCGCGGACAACCGGGTGCTCGTGGCGCATCGCCTTGAGGCGCTCGAACGGGTCCGCCGCCTGAGCGGGTTCCCGGCCGCGAGCCGCCTCGGCCCGAACAAAGCGCAGCGGCGGCGCGGCCTCACCGAGGAGCGTGGAGAGCGCCGCCTGGACCTCGGCGGCGTGCTCGGTGGCGACGGCGACCGCGAGCGCGTCGGAAAGCGCCACCTCGACGGCGCCGTTGTAGACGCGGACGACGTCGGCCCCGCCGAGGAAGGACGCGAGGCGAATGCGCTGCTCGGCGCGGAGGGCGACCGCAAGCGCTGGCCAGAGCTCGCGGATACGCCCGAGCGACGACGTGAACGGGTCGGCGACGGCCGGGCCGCCGAGGGTGGGCGCGGCGCCCGAGTGGCCATCGCCGGAGGGCCCGCCGGGACCGCGCGGGCGGATCGCGGGCGGCCCGAAGAGACTGCCGCCAGGACGCGGCACCGGCGCGTCGGGGCGCGGCGCGACGGGATGGGGGGCCGGCGGCGGCGTCGGGCGCTCGTCCGGCGCGGTGACCCCGCCGTCGGGGGGGACGTCGCCGGGGAAGCTGCGGTCGGACGGCGACGGGTCCGGACGCGGCGGCTCGGCCTGGGGCGCGACCGGGTGGGCACGCAGATCGCCGTGGGGCGGCGGGACGTCGGCGTGGGTGGGCGGCGCGCCGGTGGAGGCTGCCTCGTCGGGTGGCATCGCGCGCGACGTCTCGGCACGCGACGTCTCGGCACGTGGCGGGGCAGCGTAGGTCTCGGGCGGCTCGGACGAGACGGTGGGCGCGGGTGCGGCGGGCGGCGCGGGGCGGTTAATGGGCGCCGTGGCCGGTGGCACCGCAGAGACCGGGAGCGCGCCACCCGTGGCCAAAACGGACGGAGCCGCGGTGGCCACCGCTGGAGCGGCGAGTGGCGCCGCCACAAGTGGCGCGGCAGAGCCCGCCGCACGCGGGTCGAGCGGGCCACCGGCCCGGGCGAGCGCGTCGAGGTGGGCGAGCAGGCGCTGGAGGTCGGCGGCCTTTTCGAGGCTCGCCATGCGGAGGAGCGCCAGCTCGACCGTCAGCCGCGGCTGGGCGCTCGCGCGGAGCGCGCCGATGGCCTCGTCGACGATGAGGAGCAGGTGCAGCAGGTCCGCCTCGGCCCACGCCTGGGCGGCGGCGACGGTCCGGGCGCGGCCCGCGTCCGTGCCCTCGACGAGCGAGCCGTCGCCGGTCGCGCGGGCGGCGAGCAGGTTGCGGACGTGGTCGGCGAGGCCGAGGAGAAACTCGCGGAGGTCGTGGCCGCGGCGGACGACGCCGTCGAGCAGGCGGAGCAGGCCCGCGCGGTCGCCGGCCGAGGCGCGGTCGGCCGTTTCAAACAGCAGGTCCTCCTCGACGACGCCGAGCGCGGCGCGCAGGGCGGTCCCGACGAGGTTCGTGCCGCACAGCGCTACGGCTTGGTCGAAGACCGAGAGCGCGTCGCGCATGGCGCCATCGCCGCGGCGGGCGACGAGCACGAGCGCGTCGTCGTCGGCCGTGATCGTCTCCTCGCGGCAGATCGTGCGGAGCTGCTCGACGATCTCCGGGACGGCGATGCGGCGGAAGTCGAAGCGCTGGGTCCGGCTGAGGATCGTCGGGAGGACCTTGTGCGGCTCGGTCGTCGCGAAGATGAACAGGGCGTGCTCGGGCGGCTCTTCGAGCGTCTTGAGGATCGCGTTGAAGGCGCTCGCCGAGAGCATGTGCACCTCGTCGAGGATGTAAACCTTCTTTTTGGCGCCCTGGGGCGGGATGCGGACCGTCTCGCGCAGCTCCCGCATGTCGTCGACGCCGTTGTGGCTCGCCGCGTCGATCTCGATGACGTTCATGGCCCGGCCGTCGTCGAACGACGTGCAGGCGTCGCACGCCCCGCACGGCTCGGCCTCGGGCCGGGCGCTCAGCGGCATCTGGCAGTTGACGGCCT
>DASVSE010000096.1:0-1720 GCA_036388235.1 Rubricoccaceae bacterium
CCCGAAGCCTGAGACGGCCGCTGAGCCGCAGGCAGAACCCGTCGCAAACGCCGAAACGGAAATCCCGCAGGACGCCACAGGGCCGCTACCCGACCCGGAGGCCGGAACGGTAGAGAGCGTGCAGCCAGAGGGCACGGAGACCCCTTCTGAGACCAGCACGGACGCGCCGCTCGTGGACGCGCTCGCCGATCCGTTTCACCCGGCGCACGCGGCGCGCAGCATGGCCGAGATGTCGGCCTACCTCGACCGCGCCTCGACGGCGCGCGAGATCGCCGACGCCCACGACGTGCCGACGGCCCTCCGCTCTCCGCTTGGCGAACTGGCGGACGTCATCGCAGGGGCATCCGAGTTTCAGGGCTTCCGCCCCGAGACCGTCACGACGGCCGAGACGACGCAGACCGACCTCGCGGAGCCTGCGACGCCGGTCGCCTACGGCGCGGCCGGGCGCACGTACGAGGACGTGCTCTCCACGGTCTACGGCGCCTTCTCGGCTCCTGCCCTCTCCCGTGGCGACGACGGGATGCTGCTCGACGACGGGTTCGACACGGCCTTCGAGCAGGTACAGCAGGCCTTCGGGCCCGTCCTGTCTGAGGGCGACACGGCCCGCATCGAGCACGCCCGGCAGGCGACGCGCCGCGCGTGGGTCCGCTTCCGGCAGGCGACGCCGACCCGTCAGGCGGTCTTGGACGCGGACGGCGGAAGCGTCCGTCTCCACGGCGCGGACGGGCTCGGCACGCGCGACCTCGACGGCTCGGTCGTGGCGCGCTTCGACGCCGAGACGCTCGTCGAGCGCGCGCTCCGCACGTCGGACGGCGACGCGGCCCCGGGCGTCGTGCGCGTCTCGACGCTCCGATTGGGCGGGCGCACGCAGCCGCTGATGGACCTCCACGAGTTCGACCGGGACTCGGACACCGGCCGCGCAACCCGCCGCGCCCTCTCGTGGGGCGAGGCGGCGCTCCACTTCGTCCGCTCCGACATGCCGCTCGTCTCGGGCGTCAAGGACAAAGGCGAGGCCGTCGCGCTCGACCGCTGGACGGTCCCCGAAGACGGCGTCCTGGCGGCGGCCCGCGAGAAGGCCGCGGCCCTCGACGCCGCGCACGTCCGCGCTGCGGGCTCGAAGAAGGCCAAGGCCGCAGGCGCCGAGATCGCCGCGTTCGACGCCGAGATCGCGCGCATGGCAGGCGCGCTGTCCGAGGCGTCGAAGGGCGAGCTGACGCCCGAGGCGGCGCAGACGACCGCGGCGCGTCTCTGGCTGGAGTCGGTCCGCCTGCAGGAGCGAGTCGGCGGGCTCCCCGCGGAGACGATGCTCTACGAGAACCTCACCGGGGCAGGCAAGCACCTCCTGGGCGAGACCGCCTGGAACAAGCGCGCGCAGGTCCTCTTCGACGGCAACCCGGCCGCGACCGCTCGCCACTTCGACGGCGTGGCAGGCGCCAGCCCAACGGGGCTCAAGGCGCTCGTCTTCGACAGCGAGGACGTGCTCCGGTACGCCGGGGCCGATACAGGCTACGTGCCGTTTGCGTACACGGCCGACGGCGCCAAGCCCGCCGAGCACCACCTCGACGGCGCGACGTTCGTCCACCCGGACGTGCTCGCGCGGATGCAGCGCGACATGGGCTCCGACGAGGCCGCGGGCTTCCTCAAGGCCTCCGTCACGTTCGGCGACGCCGCCGACGGCCTCTTCATCGGCAAGCAGTCGTTCGTGCCCGCGCCGCCCCAG
>DASVSE010000097.1:0-1906 GCA_036388235.1 Rubricoccaceae bacterium
GCTCGGGCGCGTCGTGGCGGCCCTGCTAGACCTAGACGTCTTCCCACTCGTGATCGGCGGCGGACATGAGACAGCGTACGGCCACGCGCTCGGCTACCTCGCGCACGGCCGCCCGGTCGGGCTCCTCAACTGGGACGCCCACGCCGACGTGCGACTGACGCTGGACGGCCTCGGACATAGCGGCTCCCCGTTTCGGCAGGCGCTCGACCATCCGAGCCGCCTTGTCCGGTCCTACACGCTTGCCGGGGCGCTGCCGTGGCGGGTTGCGGCCGACCATGCGCGCGTGCCGGACCACATCGTGTGGGGACCAGACTTGGACCAGGCGGCCATCGACGCACTTGTCACAGGCCTCGGACACGGAACGCTTGCCTCGTTCGACCTCGACGCCGTCGACGGGGCTCCGGGTGTGAGCGCGCCGGGCGTCGGCGGGCTGCCGGTCCCCGTCTGGCTCCGCGCCGCCGAGGCCTGCGGGGCGAGCCCCGCCGTGACCTCGGCCGACGTCGTCGAACTATGTCCGCCGCACGACACTGACGGACGGAGCGCGACGCTCGCTGCGCTGACCGTGTGGCACCTGCTCAGCGGACTGGCCCGCCGGGTGGGTTAGCGGTTGCCGCGGCCGTTCCCGCGCCCATTACCGCGACCACTGTTGCCACGCCCGCGGTCGTCATCGCGCCGGTCATTGCGGTCCTCCCGTGCCCGGTCGTCGCGGCGGTCGTCCCGCCTGCGGTCGTCGCGGTCTGTGCGCGACGAGCAGGCCCCAAACCGGTCGCCGTGGCGGAGGTGGGCGTCGACGGCCGCCTCGGGCAGCGTGAGCGTGTTGCGGCTGTTGTGGCAGACAGCGTAACGCGCCTGCCCGCCCTGGGACGTGCGCGCCGAGGCGGGGTACGAGCGCGACGTGCGGCCTGATCGGTCGGCGCGGTTGTAGATGTCACGTCCGGTGGAACAACCGGAGAGCAGCGTGAGGCCTACAAGAGCGAAAGAGAGTGCGCGCATGAGCGGAGGCGAGAGAGTGGAACACTCAGACACAGCCGCGCCGCGCCTGGATCCGGTCACACCGGTCAAACATATTTCTGCCGCTCAGACCTGTTTCCTATGAACCCGCTCCGTTCTAGCCCACGACCCGCTGCACGACGGCTTCGAGTGCGTCAATCTGAAACGGCTTCCGCACGACCTCGGTCACGTCCGATCCCTCGGCGCGCACGTCGGTGTCGCCTGTGAGCAGCACCACGGGCAGCTCGGGAAAGCGCGCGCGGATCTCGGCCGCGAGCTCGCGGCCCGACATCCCGGGCATCGAGAGATCCGTCACGACGAGGTCGTAAACGACTCCGTCGAGGCTGTCGAGCGCCGCCTGTCCGCCGTCGACGTCGTCGACCGTGTGGCCACGCATCTGGAGCAGCTTGGTCGTGACCAAGCGCACCATGGGCTCGTCGTCCACAACCAGGATGCGCAGCGGGCGCGTGCTCGCTGTCGCGCTGCGCCCCGCTCCGCCGAGGGGCCGCGAGGCGCCGGGCCGGGCGAGCGGCTCGGGGCTGGGGGAGGCGACAGGCGCCGGCGCCTCGGCCGCGAGCGGGAAGACGAGCCGGAAGCGCGTCCCCTTCCCGGGAGCGCTCTGGACCTCAATGCGGCCGTTGTGCTCCTGCACGATCCCCTGCGAGACCGTCAGACCCATGCCCGTGCCGGCGGCACCCTTCGTCGTATAGAGCGGCTCGAAGATGCGCCGCTGGACGCGCTCGCTCATTCCCTCGCCCGTGTCTGCCACCTCGACGGTGACCCCGCCCGGCGTCGGGGCCGTCGCGACGCGCAGCGTCCCGCCGGTCGGCATTGCCTGGACCGCATTCAGGACGAGGTTGACGAGCACCTCGCGCAGCTCGGTCGGCGTGCCCGGAATGGACGGCGTGGGCTGGAG
>DASVSE010000098.1:0-4363 GCA_036388235.1 Rubricoccaceae bacterium
GAACAGCGGCAAAAAGGCCGCGATGACGTCGGCGAGAAACGCGGGGACGGGCATGGCGAGGGCGGGGTTCATGAGCAGGATAGGGCCCCACGGGCGCGCCGCGGCCTAACTTTGCACGGACTCGGCGGCGCGGGCAGCCGGGCCCGGCACCGCGCCGCCCACCCACAGCCCGCCCCCCGTGTGGACCTCCACCGCAACCTGATCTCGCGCAAGAAGCCGGTCTACCCCGTCGGAGACCACTTTGCGGACTACCTGCGGCACTACGACCGCCTCGGCACGGCCGGCGTCACCTACGACGACCTGCTCCGCACGGCCGGGCAGACGCCGCTCTACGACGACTTCGGCGCGGACACGCTCTGGAGCACGGTCTACTACGGGCCGTCCGAGACGCGCGAGATCCACGAAGCGCTTCGGCTGACGTACGCGCTCCTCAAGAGCGGTGGCGACCGCTCCACGGTCGAGCATCTATCGGTCGACCGCATCGATCTGTGCCTCTACGGCAATACGCTCCCCTTCCGCGTCCGCATCGTCAACCGCCTCAACGACAACTTCGACTACTTCTACGTCAAGCGCGCCGACGCGAGCCGCGCCTACGGGCTCGACCTCGAACACGTCCTCTCGCCGAACCACATCAACTTTCTCGTCTTGATGGGCGGGTCGGGCCCCGGCGGGCAGACGCTGATCGAGGAGCACATCGTCGGCATTCCGGGCGACGCGTTCATCCGCGACCGACTGCCGGACAACCGCTTCGACCAGGTGCGGCTCGCCAAGGAGTTCGTCAAGTTCAACGAGCGCTGCTTCGTGCGCCTGCTCGGCGACATGCACGCCGGCAACTGGGTCGTAGACATCACGCCGGACTTCGAGAAGCTCCATTACCGTCTCCGCCCGATCGACTTCGACCAGCAGAGCCACCACCCCAAGCGGCAGGTCTACCTGCCGCAGTTCTTCCCGCAGAACAACCCGGTCATCGCCTTCGGGCTGGAGCACCTCACGGAGCGCTCGACGGACCAGTACCAGCGCGAGGAGCGCGCACTCATCGCGGGCCGCCTCCGCGCCGAGCGGGCGCGCTACGACGCGCTCATGGAGACGATGCGCGAGGACCTCATCGCCCCACCCGAGTACGTCGCGGCCCTCGGCCGCAGCCTCGCGGCGTACTACAGCGACGCCGGGTTCGCCCAAGCCGACACGATGGGCGACCTCGTCGCCCGCTCGCTCGACCTCGTCCTCGACGGCGCCGAGCCGGCCACGTCACGGGCGCACGGCAGTCCGTCCTGAGGGACAAACGAAACGGGCCGGCCGCTCGAAAGCAGCCGGCCCGCGCCATCCGTCTAGTTAGCTCAGCGCGCGACCGTCAGGCGGCTCGTCGCCGTCTGCCCGCCCGCCGTCAGGCGAACCACGTAGACGCCCGTCGCCCAGGCGCCCGTGTCGACGGCGAGCGCGTGCGTGCCCGCCGCGAGCGTGCCGGCGTCAACGCGCGCGACACGCTGGCCGAGGACCGAGAACACCTCGACGGAGACGTCGGCCGCATCGGCGAGGCGGACCTCGACGGTTGCCGCCCCGGCCGTCGGGTTCGGGAATGCGGCAACGGCGACCTCCGGAGCGCCCGTCCCACACTCGTCACAGGCCGTGATGACGGGCGTCTCGAAGATCCACAGGCCCGCGCCCGCGTCCGCGAGGACGACGTAGCGGCCCTCGACGTCCACTCCCGTCGCGCGGTCGGACGACTGGATCGTCGTCCGCAGCGCGGGTGCGGCCGGGTTCGTCACGTCATACTGGTACAGCCCCACAAAATCGACGGCGGCATAGGCGTAGCCGTTGCCGAGCCCGACATCGACCGACGTCCCGCCTGCGATGGCGTCGGCCGTGCCGCGGACGACGGGCGCGGCCGGGTTCGAGGCGTCGACGATGGTCAGCGCGAGGGCGGCCCCGAACTGGCTGTCGGCGAGGTACGCCGTCGTTCCGTCCACCTCGACCGACGACGCGAAGTTGCCGACGGCGTTGAGGCTCAGCGGCACCATCGCCGCCGGGTTGGCGACGTTGAAGATCGAGAGGCCGCTCCCGAACGTGGCCACGTAGGCCCGGCCGCCGGCGACGCGGACGTCGAAGGCCTGGTTGCCGGGCTGCTCTTCGTCGAGCAGCGCATAGCCCGAGGCGACGTTCGCCGAGAGCAGGCTGCCCGGGCCCGAGCCGGCGGCGCCGTAGCCGTTGGCGATGTAGAGCGTCTGGCCGTCGAGGTCAAGGCCGAAGGCGGGACCACCCGTCGAGATGGTGTTGAGCCGGACCGGCGCCGCCGGGTTCGAGACGTTGATGCGCGTCAGGCCTGCCCCGGCGTTGCCGCGGTCTACGACGTACGCGATGCCGTTGGCCACGTCGACGCCGTTGGCGTTGGGAATGCCCTGAACGCGGCTCAGCTCGCGCGGAGCCGTCGGAGTCGAGACGTCGACGAGGCGAACCTGACCGAGCAGGTCGGCGACGTAGGCGATCCCGTTCACGACGTTGACCTTGAACGAGAACCCGCCGTTGTTGATCGCCGCGGTGACGGTCGGTGCCGGCGTCGCGAGGTCGAGGACGCGGATGCCCTGGTAGCGGCTGCTGACATACGCCCGCGTGCCATCGGGGACGATGTACTGGCCAGACCCGCTCTGGCCGAAGTCCGTCCGCCCGCGCAGCGTCGGCGCGGCCGGGTTGGTCACGTCGACGACGTTGATGCCGTTGTCGTCGCCGACGAACGCGGTCGTCCCAGAGATGGCGACCGAGCGGACCTGGCCGCCATAGTCCGGCGCCTGCCCGTCGGCGTCGACGAGATAGCGGCCGAGCAGGACCGGCGCCGTCGGCGCGTTCACGTCGACGATGTAGAGGCCGCCCTCGGGCACGCCGTCGCCCGACGCACCGTCCTGAACGGAGACGTAGGCCCGGCCGCCCGAGACGGCGACGCGCGTGGCGAAGCCGCCGGGGAAGGTCAGCGTCCCCGAGACGACCGGGACGAGCGGGTTCGAGATGTCGACGACGCGCAGGCCGGCGTTGCCGACGGCGAGGTAGGCGGTCGTCCCCTCGACGGCGATGCCGAGGACGCTGCCGCCAGTAATCGTGAGGGCCGTCCCGGCGACCGGTGCCGCCGGGTTCGAGACGTTGTACGGGCGAAGCGCGCCAGCCCCGAGGAAGGCGGTCGTGCCCGACACGCGGATTTCGTTGACGCTCCGGCCGGGGACCTGCCCGACGAGCGTCATCGCGGCCGGGTTGCTCACGTCGACGATGAGGAGACCGCCGCGCGTCGGGTACGGCGTCCCGCGCGAGACGGCGACGTACGCGAGCGTGCCGACGACGTCGACGCCCTGCACGACGCCCTGATCGGCGAGAAAGCGGCCGAGCACGACCGGGCTCGCCGGGTTGGCGACGTTGAGGACTTCGAGGTAGCCGCCGTTGGAGCGGTACAGCGTGGTGCCGATGAGGTCGAAGCCGCGCGTCTCGCCGTCGGCAAGGCGTCCGACGAGCGTGAGGTCGGCCCCGGCCCGGGCCGCGACGGCGTTGCTCTCGTCTGGCGTGAGCGAGATCTCGGCGCCGGGGAGCGCCTCGGCCGTGACCGGGTCGAGGCGGTCGGTCTGGGCATGTGCGCCGCCTCCGAGCAAGGCCGCGCCGAGCACGAGGGCGAGGCGGCCGGAGCGGAGGCGGGAGGCCGGCCGTGAGGCGGGCCGAAGAAGCGAAACGGGCATTCAGCAGGGAATGTGGTGGGTCCGTGAAGGTATGCCGCAGTCCACCCAAACTCCAGTACGTTCAGCCCCGGATGAACGGATTATGTGCCCGCTCGTGGCCAATCGTCGTCGGCGGGCCGTGGCCCGGGGCAACCTGCGTGTCGTCGGGCAGCGGATAGAGGCGCTCGCGGATGGAGGTCGCCAGCGTGTCCATCGAGCCCTCCCACAGATCCGTCCGCCCGACCGACTCGTGAAACAGCACGTCGCCGCCGATCAGGAGCGAGTCTGCAGCGGCGTAGAACGCGACCGAGCCGGGCGAATGGCCGGGCACGTGAAGGACCCGGAAGCGGTGCGTGCCCAGCGCGATCTCGTCGCCGTCGGCGAGGCGGTGGGCGGGCGCCGGCGGCGGGTCAACGCGGACGCCGAACAACTCGCCCTGCACGACGGCATTGGCGAGAAGGGGCTCGTCGGCCGGGTGCAACTGCCAGCCGCCGTAGTCCGCCGTGGCGCCGTAGACGGTCTGAAAGTGGGCGCAGCCGAAGATGTGGTCGATGTGGGCGTGCGTGAGGAGCAAGTGCCGCACGCGCAGGCCGGCCGCCTCGATGTACGTCTCGACGGCCTCGCGCTCGGCACGCGAGGCCGTGCCGGGGTCGATGAGGGCCGCCTCGGTCCCG
>DASVSE010000099.1:0-5952 GCA_036388235.1 Rubricoccaceae bacterium
CCGCTGTACGGGGGCGCATGCTGACAGGCTGAGCGCGAGCAGAACGAGGGAGAGACGCATCACAGCCACGGGCGCGAGCAGGGCGAGGTGCTAACAGATTAGCACGTGCCCTCTCGCCGTGCAACAGGTCCGCGACGCACCTCGGCGTCAGCCCCCGATGCCTCGCTCGGTGAGCATCGCCTCGACGGACGTCCACCGAAGGTCGGGGTACCGGTCGGTGTCCAGCGGGTGCAACTGGCCTCGACCGCTGAACATGTCGCGCATGTACTGCATCCCTTGCCACGCCGGGAAGACCTCGCCGGGCTGCGGCGCGACGAGCCGCGCGATCCGAATCATCGCACTGAGCACGGCCAAGCTGCCCGCCCATTGCGGGCGGTACCGGTCGCCGGTCACGGCCGTCATCACGGCGGCGAGACCACGCGCGCTCACCGAGTCACCGGCGATGCGGAGAAAGCGCGGTGCCGTGTCGTCGAGAGCGACGGCGGCCGTGTACGCGGCGACGTCGTCCTTGGTCGTGAAGTCCAGCAGCTGATCGGCGCTGCCCCAGTAGAGAACGCGGTGGATGGCCGGCTGAAGGAGCGGCATCTCGGCCCCGAGCATGTCCATAAACGCGCCGTTCAGCACCGACGTCGTCCGAATCGGGGCGCGGTCGGCACGAGCCATGAACTCGCGCCGGAGGTCCAAATTGCGGTTCTCGCCTGTCCGGGTCCGCGTAAAGTCCTCGGAGTAGTCGGACGGGATAAAGCGTGGGACCCCGGCCTGGACGGCGGCGTCGAGCAGCCGGTCCTGACGCTCGACGATAACGTCGCGGAGCCCGTTCAGCGCCGACACGACGCATTCGGCGCCCGCGCAGGCCTCGGTCATTGCATCGACGCTGGCCGGGTCCGCATCGACCAGCGTGGCCCCCGTCGCTTCGATCCGGTCGCGCTCCGCAGGTCCGAGGCCGGGTCGGACGAGGGCGCGGACGGCTGCGCCTCGTGAGACGAGAGCAGCGGCGATGCGGCCGCCGAGGTCTCCGCCGGCGCCGGCGAGTGCAACAGTCGAAGTCGGGGAGATCATGCGGACCGAGGGGCTTGAGAGGAAATGGACTGATCCGCACCGGAGCGGTCCAGCGCCCGACCCGCACCGCATGGCGGGGGATCCCGTCGGGCTGGCCTGCGGATTCGCGGTCGGGCTAGCTTGACCGCTTTCCGACACCCCTCATGCGCTCCCCTCTCGCACTCGTCCTGACCGTCCTGCCTTTTCTCGGTGCATCTGGCGGTCTCGCCAGCGGCCCGGCGGCTCCGGAAGGCGCGCCGGAGCCGGTCCACTCGGAGGCACGGTGGGGCGAGGCCGGGCACCGCCTGATCGGGCGCGCGGCAGTCGATGCCCTCCCCGACAGCATGCCCTCGTTTTTCAGGGCGGCAGCGGGTCAGCTCACCTTCCTCAACCCGGACCCCGACCGGTGGCGCGCGCGGGACGAACGGACGATCGACCCGGCCCTGGAGGCTGCAGGCACGCCTGAACACTACCTGGATTCGGAACTGCTGCCCGCGGGCGCGCTCCTCGCGCGCGACCGCCTCGCCTACGCCGACTCGCTCCGGGCGGCCGGGCTCGCGACCTCGCGGGTCGGCCTCCTCCCGTTCCGGACCCTGGAGCTTGCCCAGCGGCTCCGCGTAGGCTTCCGCCAGTGGCGGGCGGCGACGGACCCGGCGGAGCGCGCGTGGATCGAAGCCCGCATCATCAACGACGCCGGTCTGCTCGGCCACTACGTCGCAGACGGCTCGAACCCGCACCACACGACGGTCCACCACGACGGATGGGTCGGAGAGAACCCGCAGGGCTTTACCACGGAGCGCGGCTTTCACAGCCGGTTCGAGGGTCAGTTTGTCTCCTCACACATCGAACTGGCCGAGGTGGCGCGCGCGGCCGATGCGCCGGCACGCGACGTGGGCGACCTGAGGCAGGCGGTCTGGTCGTACCTCGACCGCACGCATGCGCACGTCGAGCGGCTCTACGAGCTTGACCGCGAGGAGCCGTTTGGGCGCAACACGGTGGGGCCCGCCCACGAGGCGTTCGCCATCGAGCGGATGGCCGATGGGGCCGAGATGCTCCGCGACCTGTGGTGGACGGCGTGGGTGAGCAGCGCCCCGACCGGCTAGCCCCCGATGGCCGTGCCGACGCCAGATGCCCTCCCCGCGCGGGTCGCCATTGGCTGCTGCGGGTTCAGCAGCGCCCGCAGCGCCTACTTCGAGCGCCTCGCCGCCGTCGAAGTGCAGCAGACGTTTTACCAGCCGCCGCGCCCCAAGACGCTTGCCGGCTGGCGCGACGAGGCGCCGCCGGGGTTCGTGTTCGGCGTCAAGGCGTGGCAGCTCGTCACGCACACGGCGTCGAGCCCGACGTACCGCCGCCTCCGGCGCGTGCTGACGCCCGAGGAGCGCGCCGAGGCTGGCGCGTTCCGCCCGACCGAGATCGTCGAGGCAGCCTGGGCCGAGACGGAGGCGAGCGCCCGGGCGCTCGAGTCTCCCATCGTGCTGCTCCAGTGCCCGCCGAGCTTTCTCCCGACCGACCGGCACCTCTCCGACTTCCGGGCCTTTGTCGAGTCCCGGGCGCGCGACGGGTTTCAGCTGGCGTGGGAGCCGCGCGGCGGGTGGCCCCGAGACCTGGTCGCGGACCTGTGCGAGGAGCTGGACCTCTGGCACGTCGTCGACCCGTTCGCGGACGAGACGGCGACGCCCGGGCGGTGCTACTACCGCCTCCACGGGCGCGGCGGGTGGCGCTACCAGTACGAGGACGCCGAACTGGAGGACCTCGCGTCGATGCTGCCCGAGGGTGCCGGGGCCTACGTGTTCTTCAACAACGTCCACATGCTCGACGATGCCGTGCGCTTCCGGGCCATCGTCGAAGGGTAGGTGGCCGGTGGACGTAGGGGACGCGCCCATCCCGTCGTGGGAGTCGATACGAAATCGCACCGCCCGGGGCTCAGTCGCCACCGACGGGACGTTTGGGCGTGATACCACCCTGTGCTCCTGTGACGCCCCTCACCTTCGACAACCGATTTGTCGCTGAGCTTCCCGGCGACGCGTCCACGCTGAACCGGCCCCGCCAGGTTCACGGCGCGTGCTGGAGCCCCGTTACCCCGACGCCCGTCGCGGCGCCGCGCCTGCTCGCGCATGCCCGCGAGGTCGCGGACCTTCTCGGCCTGACCGAGGACGACGCCGCCTCGCAGGCGTTCGCCGACGTGTTCGGCGGGAACGCGCTCCTGCCGGGCATGGAGCCGTTCGCGGCGTGCTACGGCGGGCACCAGTTCGGCCAGTGGGCCGGCCAGCTCGGCGACGGCCGCGCGATCAGCCTCGGCGAGACCGTCAACGCCGCTGGCGAGCGGTGGGAGCTCCAGCTCAAAGGCGCCGGCCCGACGCCTTACTCGCGCACGGCCGATGGGCGGGCCGTGCTCCGCTCGTCGATCCGCGAGTTTCTGTGCAGCGAGGCGATGTACCACCTCGGCATCCCGACGACGCGCGCGCTCTCGGTCGTGACGACGGGCGACGAGGTCGTTCGCGACATGCTCTACGACGGCAACGCGCGCCCCGAGCCGGGCGCCGTCGTGTGCCGCGTCGCGCCGTCGTTTATCCGGTTCGGCTCGTTCGAGATCTTCGCCTCGCGCGGCGAGCACGAGGTCCTCGCCCAGCTAGTCGACTTCACGATCGACCGCGACTATCCGCACCTCACGGGCAACCCGGACGAGCGGCGCGCGCGCTGGTTTACCGAGGTCTGCGAGCGCACGGCCCGGATGATTGTCGGGTGGATGCGCGTCGGGTTCGTGCACGGCGTGATGAACACCGACAACATGTCGATCCTCGGCCTTACGATCGACTACGGCCCGTACGGCTGGCTCGACGACTTCGACCCCGAGTGGACCCCGAACACGACCGACGCCGGCGGCCGGCGCTACCGGTTCGGGCACCAGCCGTCCGTCGCGCACTGGAACCTGCTCCGCCTCGGCGAGGCCATTGCGCCGCTCTTCGACGACGTCGCGCCGCTCAACGACGCGCTCGACCACTACTCGGACGTGTTCAACGCCGAGTACGAGGCAATGACGGCGGCCAAGTTCGGCCTCCCCGCCGACGCGCCCGAGACGCCGGCGCTCGTCCGCGACGGCTACACGCTGCTGCACCGGGCCGAGATGGACCACACGCTGTTCTTCCGCGCGCTTGGCGACCTCATGGACCTCCCAGCTGCCGACGACGACGCACTCGTCGCCTCTCTCGGTGACGTGTTCTACGAGGAGGACCTGCGCCGCGAGCACACGCCCCCCCTCGCCGCATGGCTGCGACGCTGGCACGACGCAGCGAGCACAGGCGGACCGGCCGAGGAACGACGCGCCCGGATGCACGCCGTCAACCCGCGCTACATCCTGCGCAATTTTCTCGCGCAGCAGGCCATCGACCGCGCCGAAGCCGGCGACCCGTCGCTCGTCCACACGCTCCTTGACGTGATGCGCCGCCCGTACGACGAGCAGCCGGAGCACGCCGAGTTCGCGGTCCGGCGCCCCGAATGGGCCCGCAACCGGGCGGGAAGCTCGATGCTCTCGTGCAGCTCCTGAGCCGAGGCGCTCAGGCCTCGAGCGTGCCCTCGTACACCGTCTCGGCTGGACCGTCGAGCGTTAGCTCAGACGAGCCGTCGGGCGCGAACGCCACGCGCAGGACGCCGCCGGGCATCGCGACGAGAACGCGAGGCACGGCGACGCGTCCTGTGCGGTAAGCCGCGAGGGCTGCAGCGAGTGCGCCCGTGCCGCAGGCGAGCGTCTCGCCTTCGACGCCCTTCTCGAACGTGCGAACGGTCAGCCGGGCGTCGTGCTCCGCGTCGCCCCGCGACGTCACCTCGGCGACGTTGACGTTCGTCCCGGCCGGCGCGAAGCCCGCGTCGTGGCGGATCCGCGGGCCCGCCTCGGCAAGGTCCACGGCCGCAGCATCGGGGACGAAGGCGACGGCGTGTTCGGTCCCTGTCCAGATGCGGACGAGCGGATCGGCATGCCCATCGACCAGGAGGACGCCGGCGAGTTCAGTGACCGCTGAGAACGCGCGCGGCTCGGGCACGTCGAGCCGGACCGGCCCCGAGGCCGTTCGCCCGCCGGCGACGACGGCCGTGTAGCGCCCGCCGTCGGTGTCGAACGTGAGCGCAATGCCGCCGGTCTCGTGCTCGTGGCCTAGGCCTGCCCGCGCGGCGAAGCGTGCGAGGCAGCGCGCGCCGTTGCCGCACATCGTCGCGAGCGAGCCGTCGGCGTTGCGGTAGCGCATCCGAAAGTCGGCGCCGGGCGCGTCGGGGTCGTCGAGCGCAAGCAGGCCGTCCGCCCCGACGCCGACGCGGCGCGGGCAGACGCGTGCGGCGAGGGCGGCGAGCTCGGCGTCGGAGAAACGCAAAAAGCGGTTGTCCAGCACGACGAAGTCGTTGCCGGCACCGGACATCTTGGTGAACGGAACGACGAGGGCGGGCGGCATCGGGCGGAGCGCAGGTTCGGTCGCAGTCTACGCGGGGCCGGGATGTCTTTTTGACTGCTTCCCACACGCCCGCGACGCGCCCGCCTACCTTCGGAGACGCCCGTCCCCCACCCTGTGCGCCCGAGTGTTTCCCCGCGCTGGCTCTTAGCCGGCAAGGCCGTGCTGGCAGCTGTCGCCGTCGCCGGGCTCGTGCGGCTGGTGCACCCCGCGGACGTGCGCGCCGCGTGGGCGGCGGTCGACGGGCGGTGGCTTGCCGCAGCACTCGCGCTGCTGCCCCTCAACGTGGCCCTCGACGCCGTCCGCTGGGGGCGCCTCGTGCAGCGCGTCGCCCCGGAGGTGCGGATGCGGGATGCCGTCGCAGCCGTCGTCGGGTCCTACCCGCTGGGCCTGCTCACGCCCGGGCGCGTGGGCGACCTCGTCGGGCGAGCGGCCCTGCTTCCGGGCGTTCCCAAGGGCGCCTCAGCCGCGCTCACGG
>DASVSE010000100.1:0-7503 GCA_036388235.1 Rubricoccaceae bacterium
ACCTCGGCGTCAAGGAGGGCGGGACGGTCACGTTCGAGCCGCTCCCGGCCGCCGCCGTCCTCAAGGACCTCGTCGTGGACACGACGGACTTCTTCGCGAAGTACCGGGCCGTCATGCCGTACCTCATCAACACGGACGCCGTGCCGGCGAAGGAGCGCCTCCAGAGCCCCGAGCAGCACGCGATCATCGAGGACGCGACCAAGTGCATTATGTGCGGCGCGTGCACGCACTCGTGCCCGTCCACGTGGGCGGACCCCGAGTACCTCGGGCCGGCGGCGATGCTCAAAGCCTTCCGCTACGTCTTCGACAGCCGCGACACCGAGCCCGACGACCGGCTCCAGATCGTCGACTCCAAAGACGGCCTGTGGAAGTGCTACACGATCTTCAACTGCGTTCAGGCGTGCCCGAAGGGCATCGACATCACCCGCTGGCTCTCGGCGCTGAAGCGCAAGGCGGTCACGTCGCGCCTCTAGTCGGCCTGAGATAAATCCGTACCGCGCCCCGGCTGCTCTCGCGGCTGGGGCGCGCTGCGTTTCGGGGGCGGGTACTCCGGCGTGCCCACCTTGTCCGGGCAGAGTGTGCGCCCGTTCTTCTGCCCACCCCTGCTCACGCCCGAATGCGCCGATTGCTCCTGCTCGTCTTGCTGCTGCCTGCGCTCGCCACGGCCCAAACGCCGGGCGCGTGCACGCTCGGCACCGCTCAGGCCACGCTCGCCACGCCTGATCTCTCGGCGACGCTCTTCAACACCGGCTCGCTGTTCTATGGCAACAGTTCAGCTGCGGCGTACACCGTCCCGCGGGCCCGAGGGACCTCGCCGGTCTATGCGGCCGGGCTCTGGGCCGGCGGGCGCGTCGGCAGTGAGGTTCGTACGGCGGGCGGCACCTACGGCCCGAGTCCTGGCAGACCGTTCACGTTCTGGCCCGGCCCGCTCGACGCCGGCGCTGCGCTGCCAAACCCCAGTAGCTGCGCCGCCTTCGACCGCATCTGGCTCGTCACGCCAGCCGACGTCGCCGCGTACGAAGCTGGCGGCACGCCGGCGGTCGACCTGCGCGAGTGGCCCGTCGGGCTCGGCGCGCCGGCCGTCGACGCGCAGGGGCAGCCAGTCCCCGCCGTCTCGTGGGACCAGCGGATCGACCTTCCCGGCGGCGAGCGGCCCGTCCTAGGCGGCGGCCCAACCGCGTTCTGGGTCATGAACGACGTCGGCAACAGCCATGGCACGTCCGGGAGCGCGCCGCTCGGCATTGAGGTGCAGACCACCGCGTTTGCGCCGGCCGTGGGTGCCCTCGCGTTCCGCCAAGCGACGGTCTACCGCTACCGCGTCGTCAACCGCAACAGCGTCCCGATCACCGACTTCCACCTCGGCATGTTTGCCGACCCCGACCTCGGCGATGCGGTCGATGACTACGTCGGGGCCGACACGACACGAGGAATGCCGTACGTCTACAACGCGGATAACGCAGACGGGACGGGTGCGGGCACGTCCTACGGAACGCCCCCACCGGCCTTCGGCTTCGACGTTCTGAGTGGTTTCCAAGGCACGTCGAGAATCACAAATCAAGGGGCGGGGAGGAACGATCCCGAGTCTGCGGTCGAACTGTACAACCGGCTGCGCGGCCTCTGGAACGATGGAACGGTCATCCGCGCGTGCGGCACCGGGTATGCCCAGACTCAGGGCCAGGTGGTCCGGTCCACGTTTCCAGGCGACCCGGTGATGGGGATGCCGTGGAGCGAGGTCAACCCGGGCTGTGGCTCCACCAGTCCGAATGCACCCGGTGATCGTCGTTTGATGCTTTCTGCGCCTCCGGTTACGCTTGCTCCAGGCGCGACGACGACCTTTGACGTCGCACTCGTCTTCGCGCAGGGAGCAAACAACCTCGCTTCGATCACCGCCCTCCGCTCGGCCTCGGACCGAATCCAGACCGCATACGATGCGGGCGTGCTCTTCTCTGGCCAACTCGCGAACGGAACCGCCACGGCGCCCACGCTCGTGGCCCCGGCCGAGAACGCTTACATCGCTGACGCGCCTGTTACGTTCTCGTGGTCGGCTGTCGCTGTAGCGGAGGGCTACGTGTTCGAACTCGGACTGACGCCCGACTTCTCCGAACTTGAGGCGGTCCCGACGACCGGGACCTCGCTCATGTTACCGGCGGCGCGCTTTCCACCCAACCGGACAGCACCCGTCTACTGGCGCGTCCGCACGGTCGCGGGTGGCTTGGACGGGCCACCAGGTGCCGCACGAGCCCTGCGCGTCTACCGCTTCGTCGGCGCCCCGCTCGCGCTCGCCAGTGGAGCCCGCGCCTATGTGGAAACCGTAGCCCCCGGCGGGGCGCCGGCCTGCTCGGGCCCCGGCGACCCGGACGAGGGCTGCGCCGAGGTCTCGGGTGACCTCGTCTACGAGTCGCCCAACAGCACGGGCGCATACCGCCTCGTCAACACCCTGTTTGACCCCGACTCGCCGGCGGCCTTTGCGCCGAACGACTTCGAGATCCGCTTCACGCCGCGCGGCTCTTACGCGTATGTCGCTGCGGTCAACTCGCCTGTTGCGCAGCGCCTCTTTCGCGTCCCCTTCGAGTTGTGGGACATCGGTGTCGTCCCGCCCGGTAGCACCAACGATCCGGAGGACGACCAGCAACTCGTGCCCCGCTTCTCGGCCACCAACGGAAGCGGCGGGCCGTGTGACTTCGACTTCAGCATCTCCAGCAATCCAGGGATCGGAGACAGCCTCACGACGCGCTTCATCACGTCGCACTACCCCGTCTCGAACGACTACGCGGCCTATGAGGCACTTGCCGCAGCGGCCGTTGCGACAGGTCCGAGTGGGTGCCCGACCACGAGCAGCGCGACGGCCGCTGCGACGGCTCGCGTCGATATCGCACGTGGCCGCCCGCTCTACGGCTTCGCCTTCGAGCAAGGCACGGCGCGCTCAGTCTCAGACCTCGTCGGTACGACGGTCCGCTTCTACACCGCCGACCGGGCAGTGGCGTCCGAGGCCGATCCAGTCGCCACGGCCGCGCTCCTTCTCGGCATGCCATACCCGAACCCGGCGCGCGGCGCGATTACGGTCGCAGTGTCGCTCTCGCAGCCCGGCCGCCTGCGCCTCGTCGATGTGCTCGGCCGAACCGTCCTTGAGGAGCCTCTCCGTGCGGGTTCGGAAAGCGTCCGCTTGGACACTCGCCGGCTGGCGTCGGGCGCCTACGCAGTCGTCTTGGAAGCAGGCAACGCACGCGTAACGCGAACGGTAACTGTGGTTCGGTAAGGACGAAACTGACAACGCCCGCGCTGTGCTGGTGGGCACGGCGCGGGCGTCGCAGGGTGGAGATGCCGGCACCCGAAGTATACGGCGGTCCTACCCGGGGTCACAACACGACGCGCACCCCGGCGCACCTCGGCGCTCTCGAAGTAGCACTGGTGCACAAAAAGGCCCCCCGGCGCATGGTGGCGCGCCGGGGGGCTCTTAAGGGTGGAGATGCCGGGCGGCTTGTCGAACCCTCAAACGGGTCCCACTCGCTGGACTTGTTGGTCCGAAACGCAGCTCAGATGTACGGCATCCGCCATCTGCTGGCCTCTTGAGAGAGCATCCTATTCGGGGGCCCCGGCTAGGAACCGGATTGAACCCTCAGCGCGACGGTTGCTCGCTTCGCTGGCGGCCATTGGGTGTCAGCTGGGAGCGTACAACGGGTAACCGAACAGGAAGCGAATCGAACCAAGCTGCCCGCTTAGCTCGCCTGTCTCTTCAGACTGAGACCAATGATCGGGAGTCTCTGAGGTATGTCCCGGCAACTCGGGATGGCGGGCGGCCTTTCGAACCCAGTGGGGATCGACCACTTTTGCTCTGCTGAGACCGGATACCCAGCAGATCCCATCGACCAGGGCCCCTGTCGATATACGAGACCACGCCGCTAGGCTGGGGCAGGCTCGGCGACATGGTCCACGAAGGCGGATGGAGAGACCCCGAACGACGCCCGGAAGGCCTGTGAGAAGTGCGAGACGCTCCGGAAGCCAACCGCGTAGGCGACCTCGCTGACCGTCCCCCGGCGCTCGCGGAGCAGGACGGCGGCCCGTTCCAGCCGAGACTGGCGGAGGAAATCTGTCGGCGACTCGTCCAGGAGTTGGCGGAGCCGGCGGTGGAGGGTGCTCCGGCTCTGCCCCACGGCCGCTGCTAACTCCTCCACGCCGAACTCCTCGTCGCCGAGCCCGGCGTCGATGGCTGCCCGCACGGCGTCGAGGAACGCTGCGTCCGAGGCGGAGAGTCCGTCCCTGGGAGGTGAAGGTGTGGGCGTGCGTGCGGGCGGGTCGGCGGCGAAGCGCTCTCGGAGCATCCGGCGCGAGGCGATGAGGTTGTCGACGCGGACCTTCAGTTCCCGCACGCTGAACGGCTTGGTGAGGTAGTCGTCCGCGCCGCCCTCCAGCCCCTCCATCCGGTCCTCGTCCGCCGCCCTCGCCGTGAGCAGGACGACGGGGATAAAGTCGGTCCGGCGGTCCGCCCTCAACGCTGCGACGAGGGCGACGCCGTCAAGGCCCGGCATCATCACGTCGCTCACAACGAGGTCGGGTAGCGCCGTGCGTGCCGTCTCCAGGGCATCGACGCCGTCGGCCGCTTCGAGAACGCGGTAGCGCCCTTCGAGGTGGCCGCGCACGTACGCGCGGAGCTCCGCGTTGTCGTCGGCGATCAGGACGGTGGTCCGGTCGTCATCCTCGGGCGCGTCGTCCCCGCCGAGACTCCCCGTCTCGTATGGAATAAAGACCTCGGGTATGAGGAGTCCCGAGCCGTAGCCGGAGGAGGGAGCGGCGGGGGCCGGCCGCGTGTCGGGCTCAGTGCTGCGGGGCACGATCTGGTCGTCGCTCAGGTGGGCGCGGCCGAGTGGGAGCGTGACGGTAAACGTCGCGCCGGAGCCGGCGGCGCTCTCGGCCGTGACCGTGCCGCCGTGGAGCTCGGCGAGGTCCCGGGCCAGCGAGAGCCCGACCCCGCTCCCGGCCTGGAGCAGCGCGGGCGCCCCATCGGCCTGGTAGAAGCGCTCGAACAGGTGCGGGAGCGCCTCGGCGGGGACGCCCCGCCCGGAGTCCTGGACGCGGACGACGGCGGACCGGCCGTCGACGCCGAGCGACACGCGGACCGTGCCACCCTCGGGCGTGAACTTGAGCGCGTTCGAGAGCAGGTTGGCGAGCGTCTGCTCCAGCCTGTCCGCGTCGAAATAGACCGGGACCGGGGCCTCGGGGGTCTCCACGTCGAGCGTCACGCGCCGGCGCTCGGCGAGGGGGGCGAAGGAGAGCGCGACGCCGCGGAGGAAGAGCGTGAGGTCGTCTTCCCGGGCCCGGAGGCGCATCTCGCCGGCCTCGACCTTGGCCACGTCGAGCAGCTGGCCGATGAGCCGGAGGAGGCGGCGGCTGTTCCGGAGCGCGAGGTCGGCCTTCTCTCGGGCCCACGCCGGGAGCGGTCCGTGCTCCCCGGACCGGAGGTCTTCGAGCGGGCCGATCGTGAGCGTGAGCGGGGTCCGGAACTCGTGGCTGACGTTCGTAAAGAACCGGCTTTTGAGCCGGTCGAGCTCCTCCAGGCGGCGGGCCTGCGCCTCCGTCTTTTTCGTCTCGGCCTGGAGCGCCCGGGTCCGCCCGTCGACGAGCGCCTCCAATTCGCGCTGCCGGCGGAAGAGGTGGCGCGTCCGGGCGCGGTAGCCGGCGGCGAGCAGGGCGGCGGCGGCGAGCCCGCAGAGTGCGAGAAACCACCCCGTCTCGTGGGCGAACGGAGCGACGGAGACCGCGAGCACCGCGTCGTCTTCCGTCCAGACGCCGTCGCCCGTCGAGGCGGCCACGCGGAAGGTGTAGGCCCCCGGCGGGACCCGGGTGTAGACGGCCTCGCGGCGGTGCTCGGCCTCGACCCAGTCGCGGTCGAACCCGTCGAGCCGGTACCGGAACCGGACCCGCTCCGGGGCTACGAAGGTGGGCGCGGTGTAGTCGATTCGGAAGCTGCGCTGGTCCGCGGACAGTGCGACCCGGGCCCCAGGCCGGACCGGTGCGCTCGCTGCGCCGGCCGTGACCTGCTCGATGACGACCGGAGGCGGCGCCTCGCCCCCCACGACGTCGGCCGGGTCGACGACGACGGCGCCGTCCTGCGTGGCAAACCAGAGGCGGCCGTCAGAGGCTCGGAGCGCGGACTCTTGCCGGCCCCCGTTGGCCTCGCGGCTCCGCATCCCGTCGCGCTCCGTGTAGGCCACGGACTGGACGCGGCGCACGTCGCCCCGGGCGAAGGCGTCGAGCTCGGCGCGGCCGACCCAGAACAGGCCCTTGTTCGTGCTCATCCACAGCCGTCCCAGCCCGTCCTCAACGATCTGGTGGACCCCGTCGGCGTAGAGCCCGTCGGTCTGGCGGACGATCGCGACGCGGCCGGTCTCGGGGTCGAGGCGGTTCAGCCCGCCGTCCTCGGTCCCGATCCACAGGACGCCGCGGGCGTCTTCGTAGAGAGCCCGGACGTGGTCCGAGGAGAGCCCGTCGGCCGTGGTGATGGCGGTAAACCGCCCGCCCTCGAACCGGACGACGCCGCCCCGGAGCGTGGCCGCGTAGAGCGTGCCGTCGCGGGCTTCGAGGAGGTAGCGGACGTGGTCGTCGGGGAGTCCTTTCCCAGTCGTGAAGAGAGTCCAGCGCCCGGCGGCGAGGCGGTAGAGCCCGGAGAGCGTCCCGAACCAGAGCGCGCCGTCCCCGGTCTGCCGGATGGCGTAAACGTCGTGCCGTCTCGGCGCGCCCTCGGCCCACGTGAACCGGGCGCATCCCCCGTCTGCCGCGCGTTGCGGGGCGGGGCAGACCCGGAAGCCCATCCAGAGCGTGCCCGCCCGGTCCTCGTAGATCGCCTGATCGGCGTTCCACTCCGGATCGTCCCCCTCCGCGGCGTACGCGCCCGCGGTGAGGTACTCGAAGGCCCCGTCGCGGAGGCGGCTCACCCTCCCCCCGTCCCCGGCAAACCAGAGGGCCCCGGCGCGGTCTTGGTAGATGTGGTACACGCTGCGGAAGCCGAGGCCCTCGGGTTCCCCGTACGTCCGGAGGAGGGAGCGGCGGAAGCGGTGGAGCCCGTCGTGCGCCGTCGTGACCCAGAGGCTGCCCTCGCGGTCGCACAGCAGGCTGTTGACCGTGCTGCCGAGCGAGGCCACGGGGCGGCCGTCACGGAAGATGTCCGCGTTCCGGGCGAGCCAGAGGCTCCCGTCGGGGCAGCGGGCGACGTTCTTGCGGAGGATCACCGGGGGGAGGTGGGCATACCCGGGGGGCGGCGGGGAGAGCGGCCCCGGATCCGCTCGGGGGCTTTCGCCCTGCGACGGGTCGGCGACGCGGTAGAACCCGTCCTCCGTCGTGAGCCACAGCCCGTCCGGCTGCCGGTAGAACCCCCAGATGTTCGCCTCTAAGGGCCAGTCGGCCGTCGTCCACGGGGCCCCGGGCGGGGCGGCGGGCTGCCATGCCCCGGCCCGGCGGCGCCACACGCCGTGGCCGCCGGCCCACAGCGTCCCGTCGGCGTCCTCGAAC